>NZ_KV789600.1:18316-46598 GCF_001807625.1 Neisseria sp. HMSC03D10 | reverse complement strand
ATTTGGGGGCCAGTTCAGTTTTCAGACGACCTCGGATGGGCTTTTGGGTTTCAAACACCGTATGCCTACGGTTTCAGCAGGTCAGATTCGCCAATTTGAAACTTATCCTCACCCCTGCTGCTGGATGATATGCACATCGCGCTGCGGGAAAGGAATATTGATATTGGCGGCACGCAGGTTTTCCACTACCTGCTCGTTCAGCCCGAAGCGGAACGCGCCCAAATCGGCTTCGTTCGTCCACGCCCAAAGCGTGATTTCGATGGCACTGTCGGCCAAGTTGGTAATATATGTTACTGCCTCTTTGCCTTGAGTCTGTACGCACAAAGGATGCTCGGTGGCGGCTTTCAAAACGGCGGCTTTGGCGGCCTTCAAATCGCAGGCGTAATCGACGCCGACCACCACCTGCACGCGGCACAGCGGCATGGAAGAACGGTTCACGATACTGTTGCTCATGACGACGCTGTTGGGCAGGATGATTTCTTCGTTGTCCGGCGTACTCAGCGCGGTCTGCACCATTTTAATTTCGCTAACAAAGCCTTCGAAGCCGTTGACTTTGATGTAGTCGCCGACTTTAAACGGACGGAACAGAATAATCAGCGCGCCGGCGGCAAAGTTCGACAGTTGGTCTTTCAGCGACAAAGCCACCGCCAAACCCGCGCCGCCGATTAAGGCGGTAACCGACGTGGTCGGAATGCCCAACTTGCCCAACGCGGCAATAATAATCAGGATTAACAGGCCGATATTAGCTACGTTGCCCAGAAAGCTCACCAGCGTTCTATCTACTTTGGCGCGGGTCAGCGCGGCTTTCATCAAAATAACGAGGCGGGAGGCTATCCATCTGCCGACAAAGAAAATCGCCAGCGCGGCAACGAGGTTGGTACCGAATGCCATGCCGGTTTCAACGAGACGTTCCCAGCCTGAGAATGAAGAGAGGTTTTCAAGATCGAAATTCATGATTTTTATTTATGGTCCAAGAATGGTAAAAATTTTGGATATTATGGGTTTTGCGGCAAGCCTGTCTATATTTTCAGACGACCTTAAAACCGTGTGCCCAAACTGATGTGCCAACGGAGTTTTTTGTCTTGGTGTCCGTAGGCGACGTCGAAGGAGAACGGGGCGACGGGGCTGAACCAGCGCACGCCGAGGCCGGTACCGTGTTTCATGCTCATGCGTTTGAAGTTGCTGGTAACGTCGCCGACATCATGGAAGACGGCGCCGGATACGCTTTTGGTAATCGGGAACTGGTATTCGAGGCTGCCGACCAGTAATGCCCTATCGGGGAGGACGGAATTTTTCGGGCCTTCCAAACCGATGCTGTCGAGTTCGTAACCGCGTACGGAAGAGGCGCCACCGGTGCGGAACATTAAGCTGGAAGGCACGTTTTCACCTTCGCGGGCGTAAACGTAGCCTGCTTGTCCGCGGACGATGAAGGTGCCGAGTTTTTTGTTTTCAGGTGTGTAGAAATAGCCTGCGCGGGCGGTGGCGCGCGCCATGGCGGTGGAAGAAAGGAGCTTGCCCAGTGTTACGCCGATTTTGCCGTCGAGGTAGTAGCCGTTTTCGGGACGCAGCTCGGTTTCGATGTTTTGGCGTTTCCACGAGGCGGTCAGCATGGTGGCGTGGCTGCGGCCGAGGTCGTAATTGGTATCGGGTACTTTGCGGTCTTCGGTGATGAATTCGATACCGAGGCGCGATTCGATGCCGTTGCGGTCACGCACGCGCCAAATGCCGCTGGTCAGGGCGCGTTTTTCAAGGTTTTGGGTGGTCGAGCGGTTGTAGGACGTGTTGGTCGTCCAATATTTGCCTTCGCTGTTGCGCGGCTGGCTGATACCGGCGGCGAGGGTGGTTTCGTATTTGTCCATGTCCCAAACGACGGAGCCGATGTAGCCTTTGTTGAAGAGGTTGTAGTAGTCGTAACCGATGCGTCCGCCGAGGCCGTATTCGGAATCGTAGCGGATACCGGTTTCGAGTTTGTGGCGTTTGACTTCGGTAACGTTGACTTTGACGGGCACGCGGTCGCCTTGGAGGCGGTCGAAGTCGGCTTGAACGGATGCGCCGGAGTAATGTCCGTTTTGTTCGAGCGCTTGTTGGAAGTCGAGCAAGAGGTCGAGATCGTAGGGTGCGCCGGGTTTGAAACGTGCCAGGCCGGCAACGACGTTTTCGGGATAACGGCGGGTGCCGGTGATTTCAAAGTCGCCGAAATAAATAGGGCGGTTGCTTTCGACGATCACGTTCAGATCGGCGGTATTGTTGTTGGGATTGACGGTGGCTTGGGTGTTGCTGAGTTTGGCAAGCGGGTATTTTTTACGGGTTACTGCGCTGAGGACGGAGGTTTTGCTGCCGCTCCAGCCGTCTTGGTCAAAGTATTCGCCGACGGGCTGCTGCCAGTTGAGCATGGCTTTTTGGTAATACTCGGCAAGGTTGTCGTCTGAAAGGATGTCGCCGAGGATGGCGACGCTGACGTTGTCGATTTTGGTGCGCGGGCCGGGATTGACGGCGACGGTGTAGCTCGAACCGTTGTCTTGGACATTGACGCTGCCGTTGAAATAGCCTTTGGTTTTGAGCATGGTTTTGACGTTGTCGGGCGTTTCTTCGGCAAGGAAGCCGACCTGCTCTTTGTCCAACTCTTCGTCCTGCTGCTGGGTAATCAGCGGCAGGTATTCTTCGAGCATGGATTTGACTTCGCTGTTTTTGGTTTCGATTTTGACGGGAAACTTGGGTGTCAGTTTGCCTGCTTTGGCAGCCTGCTCGGATTGCCCGCCCTGCTTGAAGTCGGGAATCGGTTCGTAGTCTTCGGCACGCGGCAGGTCTGCTGCGGCTGCGTGTCCGTAGGCAAGGGCGAGTGAGGCAATCAAAATGGGCGAAGTCAGTCTGGTCATGGCAAAAAATGTTTCAACGGCAGAAGGGTTCTAAATTCTACCATTATTTTCAATCGGGTTTAAAACCTGCCCGAGACGGAGAGGTCGTCTGAAAAGGCGGATGCGCCTGCCTCTGTGCGACAGAAGCAAAACACATTAACTCCCTCCAATCCGAAAAATACAGCACAAACTGCCCAATTCTCTAAAAAATCAAGCATTTTTCGCCACAACAATCGATTTGATATGTAAACCTGCGCAATAATTGATATTTTCTTTTAAAATGCAACGTTTCTTAACACATAAAGTAAGAGGACATATCATGGCAAGTGGTAATCCACTGCTAAACGCAGTCAACCGTATCGGACTTGTCCCGCAAATCATCATCGGTTTGATGTTGGGCGTCTTGGTCGGTACCATCTCCCCGAAAGCAGGCTTGGGCGCAGGGCTGCTCGGCGAATTGTTCGTCGGCGCATTGAAAGCCGTCGCCCCCGTATTGGTGTTTGTCTTAGTAACCGCCGCGCTGGTGCAATACCGCAAAGGCGGCGAAGCCAAAATCAAACCCATCATTATTCTGTATCTCGTCGGCACATTTGCTGCAGCCGCCGTCGCCGTTGCCGCCAGTATGGCATTCCCGACCGCGCTGGTGTTTAAAGACGTAGCTACCTCCACCCTCGCACCGCCCTCCGGCATCGTCCAAGTCCTCAAAGAACTTTTGATGAAGCTCGTGTCCAACCCGATTAACGCCATCGCGCAAGCCAACTACATCGGCATTCTCGCATGGGCGTTGGTTTTAGGCTCCGCATTGCGCCACCACGGCTCCGACACCACCCGCCAAGTCGTCGCCGACCTCTCCGACGCCGTTACCACCGTCGTGCAATGGGTTATCCGTTTCGCCCCCTTGGGTATTTTCGGACTGGTCTCCCAAACCGTCGCCGAAACCGGCTTTGCCGCCTTCCTCAGCTACGGACGCCTGCTGGCAGTCCTGCTCGGCAGTATGGCATTTATAGCCCTCGTTGTGAACCCGCTCATCGTCTGGTCGCAAACCCGCAAAAACCCTTACGGACTGGTCTTCACCTGCCTGCGCGAAAGCGGACTCTACGCCTTCTTCACCCGCTCCTCCGCCGCCAACATCCCCGTCAACATGGCATTGGCGAAAAAACTCGGCTTGCATGAAGACACCTACTCCGTCTCCATCCCGCTGGGCGCAACCATCAACATGGCAGGCGCAGCGATCACCATCACCGTCTTAGCCATGGCGGCTGCCTACACCAAAGGCATCGTCGTCGATTACCCAACCGCCCTGCTCCTGAGCCTCGTCGCTACCGTCGGCGCATGCGGCGCATCCGGCGTTGCCGGCGGCTCGCTGCTGCTGATCCCCGTCGCCTGCAGCCTCTTGGGCATAGACAACGACTTCGCCATGCGCGTCGTCGGCGTCGGCATGATTATCGGCGTAATCCAAGACTCCGCCGAAACCGCCCTCAACTCCTCCACCGACGTACTCTTTACCGCCGCCGCCGACTTAGGCAGCCGCCGCAAAGACTAAAGATTCGGTTGTTTCGCAAAAAGTCAAAAAGGTCGTCTGAAATTTCAGACGACCTTTTTTCTATAACACATATAAATTAGATTATTGAGTCCAACATTTCACGAACATATTCAAGTCTTCTTGCGCATTCTGGTATGCCTCTTCATAAAGCGCGGTCTCACGCTCTTGTTGCTCGAGCCGTTTACGATGTTTCTGCTCTTGATTTTCTCGGGCGATTTGTTGTTTTTGCTGTTCTGCCAATGCTAAAATCCGCGCTTTGCGTGAGTTGAACATATGAATTTATATGGAAAAACAGCTGTAAAAGCCGTAGAGCTATTCGCTTATACACACGATATTAAAAAAGCATGGACGGAAGCAGTTCAAGAGTTTACTAACAGTTATTCAGCTAGAGTGAAAGGATGTCCTAAAAATGCCTTTTTCGGGCTGTGCTACGCGGGAAAAATAAAAGGAATTTCTATTCAAACACCACAAGAGAAAGAATCTAAAAATGCAGAATATGCAATTCTTGCCATCCATTTATTAAAAAAAGATATGTCTTGGGCAAATAAAAAAGCTGAACTTTGGGCAGAAATTCAAAAAATCATTGGAGAAGAAAAGAAACATAATAGCCAACTTGATGTGGTTATCGCATTATGGAATGAAGGACTCATCCAATAATGGGGTTTGAAACCACACTATCAAAACATTACAAAAAAGACCGCACTTTTTATAAAGTGCAGTCTTTTTCGCTTGTGTTTTTAGCATCTAACCTTTCTTGTGCAACAACCGAATGTCTGGATTCCCGCCTGCGCGGGAATGACGGCATTAAGTGGTTTCTATTTTAAACCGATATACTGTGCAGTTTAGGCAGGTCGGACTTTTGAATCAGATATAGGTCCCTGACATGCACTCCCACCCTCTTACGCCACACAAGCTTTCCGCTACGACAGAAAGATAACCTAAACCTAAATAAAAGGTCGTCTGAAAATCCTGTTTTCAGACGACCTTTTGATGTATGAATTTCGTAAAATTAAGGAATAATCGGAACCTACCTGTACAGCCGCGTTCCAACTACTTTCATCATTTTAGGATTCGGATGTTCAAAAAAGCCCTTGTTTTTATATTGGTTTTATTCTTTACCGCTGCGCTTTTGCCGCTGTGGATCATGTGGCGCGATTTTTGGGTGTCGCGGTTGGATGCGGATACGGTGCGTCCGGCGGATGCTGCGGTTGTGCTTTCGACCCGTGCTTATGAAGGGGGTCGTCTGAATCCTTGTTTGGTGGCGCGCGTTGAAGCGGCTGTCGAGCTGTATCGTGCCGGCAAGGTGAAAAAACTGGTGATGACGGGCGGAGTCAGCCGTGATTTGCAGTCCTCTGCGGGCAATATGCAGATGATTGCGGAGAAAATGGGTGTATCGAAGGCAGACATTATTCAGGAGCGGGAAGCGGGCAATACGTTTGAAAACATCGTGTTCAGCCGAAAATTTATTGAAAACAGCCCGCGTGTCGTCATTGTCAGTGCCGGTTTTCACTTGGCGCGGGCGCGGATGATGGCGGACAAGCAGTGGCAGGGACACGATATTCAGGTGTATGCCGCGCCGTTTTGTTCCGAACCTTACGGCGGCTATGGTTTCACGGTATTGCGCGAGTCGGCGGCGTTTGTCAAAAACGCTTTGAAGGGCAGGTTGTAGTTTCAGACGACCCGAATGCATATCGTTAAATCATGTATAATTGCAAACAATTTGACTGTTTGATTTAACCGTTTGACCGACCTACCGACAGGACTCCGACATGATCAACCCTATCGCTGCACTTTCCCCCCTAGACGGCCGCTACGCCAAATCTGTTGAAGCATTGCGTCCGATTTTCTCCGAATACGGCCTGATGAGGGCGCGCGTCAAAGTCGAATTGAGCTGGCTCAAAGCCCTCGCCGCCGAACCGAAAATCACCGAAATTCCCGCCTTCAGCGATTTCACGCTTGCCGAAATCGACAAAGTCATCGAAAACTTTTCACTGGAAGACGCAGCCGCCGTCAAAGCCATCGAAGCGACCACCAATCATGATGTCAAAGCCATCGAATATTGGCTCAAAGAACGCTTCGCCGGCGTCCCCGAAGTCGCCGCCGCCAGCGAGTTCATCCACTTTGCCTGCACCAGCGAAGACATCAACAACCTGTCCCACGCCCTGATGCTGCAAGAAGCGCGCGAAACCGTCATCCTGCCCAAACTTGCCGAAATCATCGAAAAACTCACCGGCATGGCGCACGACCTTGCCGCCGTCCCCATGATGAGCCGCACCCACGGCCAGCCCGCCACGCCGACCACCTTGGGCAAAGAAACCGCCAACATCGTGTACCGCCTGCAACGCCAGTTCAAAAACCTTCAGGCGCAAGAATTCCTCGGCAAAATCAACGGCGCCGTCGGCAACTACAACGCCCACATGGTCGCCTATCCCGACGTCGATTGGGAAACCCACTGCCGCAATTTTGTCGAAATCAGCCTCGGCCTGACCTTCAACCCCTACACCATCCAAATCGAGCCGCACGACTACATGGCTGAATTCTTCCAAACCCTCAGTCGCATTAACACCATCCTGATCGACTTCAACCGCGACGTTTGGGGTTATATTTCATTGGGTTACTTCAAACAAAAAGTCAAAGCGGGCGAAGTCGGCTCTTCCACCATGCCGCACAAAGTCAACCCCATCGACTTTGAAAACTCCGAGGGCAACCTCGGCATGGCAAACGCCGTATTGGGCTTCTTGTCCGAAAAACTGCCCGTCTCCCGCTGGCAGCGCGACCTGACCGACAGCACCGTCCTGCGCAATATGGGCGTAGGCGTAGGCTATGCCGTGTTGGGTTTCGCCGCCCACCTGCGCGGCCTGAACAAGCTCGAACCCAACCCCGCCGCACTGGTCGCCGATTTGGATGCCACTTGGGAACTGCTCGCCGAACCGATTCAAACCGTGATGCGCCGCCACGGCGTCGCCAATCCTTACGAAAAACTGAAAGACCTGACGCGCGGCAAAGGCGGCATCACGCCCGAAGTGCTGAAAGTCTTCATCGAATCGCTGGAAATCCCCGCCGAAGCCAAATCCCAACTGCTCGCCCTGACCCCTGCGCTCTACATCGGCAAAGCGGAAGAATTGGCGAAACGGATTTGATGCAGCCTTGATGATTTGAGATTGAGTTGAAACAAAAGGTCGTCTGAAAACCAAGATTCAGGGTTTTCAGACGACCTTTCGTCATATTAAGAGTAGCGTGGGCGGCTTTGCCCACGACTTTCAGCCTTGATATCTGAGTCCAATCATTTCTATTCATTCGTGGGTAAAACCCACGCTACGGGCTTAGTTTTTGATACGGAACTCGCCACCAGCTGTCATTCCCGCCCCCGCCTACGCGAGGACATTGCTGATTTGAATTGACTATATTCAGCGGGCAAAGCCCATGCTACGGGGTTCGGCTTATCCACAGCGTGTTTTGATTCATCGAGGTCGTCTGAAAACTGGGAAACCAAAGTTTTCAGACGACTTTTTTCAATCTTAAATCCCACTTCTTAATCAGAGCAGTAAATAGATAAGACACCCTCAAAACAAACGTAGCGCGGGTTCTACCCGCGAAGCAGATGTCAGCACAAATACCCGATTCAAACTGACGGACGGAAAATCCCGCGGGCAAAGCCCACGCTACGGGGTTCGGTTATCTCAAAGCGTGTTTTGATGAATAAAGGTCGTCTGAAACCCGTGTCCGGCTTTGCAACATTATCAACCCACCTGTTGGCACGACCTTTTGCTTACGCTTTAAATGCATCCAGCCAAATCCGCCAGCTCTCGTCGGTATCGGCGCAGACGGTCAGGGTTTCGCCGTTTTCGATGCTTTGGAACGACAGGCTGCGGGCGTGGAGCATGAGGCGGGTGGGGCCGAGGTGGGCGGCGGTGGCGTGGTTTTGGCGCAGGTCGCCGTAGTTGGTGTCGCCGACGATGGGGTGGAAGATGTGTTTCATGTGGCGGCGCAGTTGGTGTTTGCGGCCTGTGTGCGGGATGAGTTCTGCCCACGAGTAGCGCGAGGTCGGGTAGCGGGCGGCGGATTGGAAAGGCAATTCAGTGCGCGCAAGGCAGCGGTATCGGGTTTGAGCGTTTTGGAGGGTGGCTTCGGTTTGGGATTCGGCGATTTTGTCGGGCTGATATTTGAGGGGGTAGTTGATGAGTCCGTCGTCGGGCAAATGTCCGCGCACGATTGCCCAGTAGGTTTTGTGTGTGGTTTTTTGTTCGAACTGCTGCGTCAGCAGGCGGGCGGCTTCGGGGTCGAGGGCAAACAGGAGGACGCCGGATGTGGGGCGGTCGAGGCGGTGGGCGGGATAGACGTGTTGTCCGATTTGGTCGCGCAGGGTTTGCATGACGAACTGTGTTTCGTGGCGGTCGAGCCAGCTTCGGTGGACGAGCATCCTGGCGGGTTTGTTGACGGCGATGGTGCGGCTGTCGCGGTAGAGAATGTCGAGCATGGTCTGATGTGGGCACAAATGGGGGATTGTAACGCAAGCGGTCGCGGCTGAGACGGCAATCTTGGGCTGGAACGTATGATTCGGTTCAAATAAGGAACACTTGCTGCCGTTCATGTTTGCGTTTTCAGACGACCTCGGGTTCTGTCGGTTACAATGTGGGGGTTCAACAAGATGAAGGAAAAACCGTGAGCCTGCTCAAAAAACTGCCCAAGCCTATGCTGACCGATGAGGCGCGCCGCGAGATTCAGGCGCGGGAGTCGTATCATGTTTTGAAGATTATTTCGGAATTTGTCGAGGCGGGCGAGGAGCTGCGGGCGATTCAGCCTGCGGTCAGCATTTACGGCAGCGCGCGCACGCCGGAAAACCATCCCGACTACGAATTTACGCTGCGTCTGGCGCGCAAGCTCTCGGATGCCGGTTTTTCCGTTATTTCGGGCGGCGGGCCGGGGATTATGGAAGCGGCGAACAAAGGCGCGTTTGCGGGCGCAAGCCCGGCGGTGGGGCTGAATATTGTGTTGCCGCACGAGCAAAAAGCCAATCCGTATCAGGATTTGTCCATCAAGTTCCAACATTTCTTCCCGCGCAAAGTGATGTTTGTGAAACACGCGGTCGCGTATGTCGTCATGCCCGGCGGCTTCGGCACGCTGGACGAACTGTTTGAAAGCCTGACGCTGGTGCAGACAGGCAAAACGCCCGACCGTCCGATTATCTTAGTGGGCAAGGATTTTTGGTCGGGCTTGTTGGACTGGATACGCAAAGAGCTGCTCGGGCGCGGGCTGATTTCGGAAGCGGATATGGATTTAATCCGACTGATTGACGGTGAAGACGAAATCATCGAAGAAATCTTCGCGCATTACGAAAACCGCTTGGAAGATTTTTCCGAAGGCGTCAACGCGTGGTCGCTTGGATTGTGACGGGCTGAGAGGTCGTCTGAAAACATTCCGAATCTCGCGGGTTGAGTTGAAATCAAGACCAAGCGGCAACGCCGTACTGGTTTAAAGTTAATCCACTATAGAATCGTTTCAGACGACCCCTGCCTATTTCGGTACAATACCTTTTCTCTTCGCCACAAGGCTACCACGCCGCTGCGAATATTCCCTTTATCCACTCCACCCGACCCAACCGTTCATGACCGATACCGCCCAAATCATCACCAGCTACGGCCGCCGCTACATCGTGCGCACGCCCGACGGCAAAACCTACGAAGCCAGCACGCGCAAAAAGCGGGTGGACTTCGCCTGCGGCGACCGCGTGCATATCCAAACCGTCAACACCGAGCAGGCCGTCATCGAAGACTACCTGCCGCGCGAAAGCCTGCTTTACCGCCAAGATGCTTGGAAAACCAAGCTCATCGCCGCCAATGTAACCCAGCTCCTTATCGTTACCGCCGCCGTTCCCTCACCCAGCGAAGCCCTGCTGCAACGCGCCCTCCTAGCCGCCGAAGCCGCGGGCATCCAAGCCGTCATCATCCTGAACAAAGCCGACCTGCCCGAAACCGCCCTCTGGCGCGAAAAACTCAAATTCTACGAAACGCTCGGTTATCCCGTCATCGAAACCCGCGCGCTGGAAAACGCCGACATCCTGCGTCCCGTCCTGCAAAGGCATACCAACATCCTGCTCGGACAAAGCGGCATGGGCAAATCCACCCTGACCAACGCCCTCCTGGGCAACCAAACCGCCCGCACCGGCGACATCTCCACCGCGCTCGATTCCGGCAAACACACCACCACCCACGCCCAGCTTTACGATTTAAACGAAGAAACCCAATTAATCGATTCCCCCGGTTTGCAAGAATTCGGCCTGCACCACCTCCAAGCCGCCGACCTGCTGCAATACTTCCCCGACCTGCGCCACCTCGTCGGGCAATGCCGCTTCCACAACTGCACCCACCGCGCCGAACCCGGCTGCGCCGTCAAAGCCGCCGCAGAAGCAGGCGAAGCCAAACCCGAACGCATCGAATTTTTGCAACGGATAACGGATGAGTTGTTGAGGTAGGGTAGGCAATCGGAATTGTCTTTGTGAAATAAAAAAACGTCGTCTGAAAACTTGTAAAACAGGTTTTTCAGACGACCTTTTTTCATAACGGCAAACTTACGCAACCACAGGGGCAACGGCTTTCACATAATTCAGCGCGATAAACTGCTTTTCGGGGTCGAGTTCGGTGATTTTGAGCAGAACTTGCGATTTGGGCAGCGCGTCGAAGGGGATGCCGGTGGCGCGGGTTACCAGCGGCAGGCCTTCAATGCGGACGAGGTCTTCTTTGAGGATGGTTGCGGTCAGCTCGCTTGTGCCTTGCTGTTGCAGGTACACGAGGCTCCAATAGGCTTCCATCTGCCGTTGGAAGTCGGCGTAGGCAGCGTAGGCGGTGTCGAAATCGCGCAGGGCGGCGAAGAGTTCGGCATCGCTTTGCCGGAAGAGCGGCTCGGCGGTGTCGTCTATCAGGCTGAGGAGTTGTTTTTGGTTGATGTAGTCGGCGGCGCGGCGCAGCGGCGAGGTGAACCAGCCGTAATGTTGCACGCCCATGCCGATGTGCGGCTCGGATTTGGTGCTCATGCGCACTTTTCCGGTGGGTTGCACGCGGAAGAGGCCGGGCAGGTCGTTATTATGGAGCATCTGCGCCCAAGTGCTGTTGGCGAGTATCATCATTTCGCTGACCAGCGTATCGATGGGCGAACCGCGTTCGCGGCGGACGACGGAGACTTTGCCTTCTTCATCCAATTCGATGCTGTAATCGTATTGCGGCGCGCGGTCGGGTTCGTATTTGCCGCGCGCTTTTTGCAGGGCAACGGCGAATTGGTGCAACCAAATCAGGTCTTGATGGTGGGCGAACATCATTTCGCCGGCTTCGTCCAAGCCGGTTTCGGCGTTGAAATGCGGCTCGATGGTTTGGATGCGCAGGTTTTCGGCGATGTTGACGGCTTCGATTTTGCAGGTCGGCTCGCCGACGTTGAACTCACTGTCCACATCGAAATAAATGCTGACGGCAGGACGGTACGCGCCCGCATCAAGGCTGAACGCGGCAATCCAGTTTTCGGGCAGCATGGTGATTTTGCCGCCGGGGAAATAGACCGTGCTCAAGCGTTCCATGATGTTTTTTTCCATTTTGTCGCCTGGTTTAATGGCAAGCGACGGCGCGGCGATGTGGATGCCGACGCGCTTCATGCCGTTGCCCAAATCGGTCAGGCTCAAGGCATCGTCCACTTCGGTGGTCGATTCGTCGTCGATGGAAAAGGCGGTAACGTCGGCCTTGGGCAGGTCGGGCATTTCGGGTAAGGGGAGGTCGGGAAAACCTGTTCCTTTGGGGAAGTATTTGATTTCAAAACCGTCTTGCAGATATTGGGGGATGGACGTAATGCCGCCCGTTTTTTTCGCCAATTCGTAGGCGGAGGTTTTCAGCGCGTCGGCGGCTTTGGTAAAGGCTTTGTAGGTCAGCGACTGCTTGTCGGGCGCGTGCAGGATGGTTTTCAAATCCGCCGCGATTTCAGACGGCATCTCGCCGCGTTTCAATGCTTCCGCCCAAGCGTCGATTTGCGCGTCTTGTTGTTTTTTGCGTTCGATGGCGGCAAGCGCCTGTTTCAAAGTTTCTTCGGGCGCGGCTTTGAACACGCCTTTGGCTTTTTTGTAGAAATACATCGGCGCGGCGTACAGCGCAATCAAGGTCGCCGCCAGCTCGGTTTTGGTCGGCGCATGACCGTAATATTCTTCGGCGATGGCTTCGGCGGAAAATTCTTCTTCGCCGCACACTTCCCACAATAAATCGGTGTCGATGTCCGCCGCCTGCGCTTGCGCGTTCTCCAAAAATGTCGCCATGTCGCCGTCGAACTCGGCAAAGACGTTGTTCGCCTTCACTTTGGTGCGCTTGCCGTGTTGGGTATCGACTTGGTAGGTGGCGTCGTTTTTTTGGACGATGGCGGCGACTTTGAATTGGCCGGACTCTTCGTAAAAGATATTCATGTATTGCTGCTGTCAGGTTGAAGTGGGAAACGGGCGATTTTAGCAGATTCTTGTTGATAAAGACGGACAAAAGGTCGTCTGAAAAACTTGCCCTCCCCTTCTCATTTCATAGAAACCGCCTTTTCAGACGACTTCCGCCTACTTTGACCGCGCTCAAACCTGCTGCGCTCCGCCTATGCTGCCTGATTTGAAATAATTTATTTAAAAATAAAAGGATAGCCTTTTATTTTGCCCAAGGTCGTCTGAAAACCTGCGCTTTGCAAACCTGTGGTTTAGGATTAGTATAACTATACCAATTTATCCCAAATCCATTTCAAATCATTCACTTCGGAGAGATTCCATGAGCTACACGGCCCCTGTAAACGAATTGCGTTTCGGCATCCGCGTGCACGGCAGGTTGGACGAAATCCTGCAACTGCCCCATGCGGAAGGTTTGGATGCGGAAACGGTGGATGCGGTGCTGGACGAGGCGGCGCGGTTTGCGTCGGAACAATGGGCGGACACCAACCGCACCGGCGATCTGCACGGCGCGGGTTTTTCAGACGACCTGATCACCACCCATCCGGATTTGGCGCGTGCCTACTATGATTTCTGCGAAGCGGGCTGGGCGGGTTTGCGCGCGCCGGCGGAGTTTGGCGGGCAGGGGCTGCCGGCGGTCGTGTCGGCGGCGTGTGAAGAGATGTGGTGCGCCGCCAACCTCGCCCTGTCGCTGATGCCGATGCTGACGCTGGGGGCGGTGGACGCGCTGTTCAAACACGGCAGCGAGGAGCAGAAACAGACCTACCTGCCGAAAATGTGCAGCGGCGAATGGGCGGGAACGATGAATTTGAGCGAACCGCAGGCGGGTTCGGATTTGAACCATATCGCCACCCGCGCCGTGCCGAAAGAAAACGGCGCGTATGCCCTCAGCGGTCAGAAAATCTTCATCACTTGGGGCGATCAGGAAATGACGGAAAACATCGTCCATCTGGTGCTCGCGCGCCTGCCCGATGCCGCGCCGGGCGTGCAGGGCGTGTCGATGTTTATCGTACCGAAATATTTGGTGAACGCGGACGGCAGCTTGGGCGGACGCAACGGCGTGCGCACCATCGGCATCGAACACAAGCTCGGCATACACGCCAGCCCGACCTGTACGATGGAGTTCGACAATGCCGAAGGCTATCTGGTCGGCAGGGCGGGCAAGGGTTTGGCGTATATGTTTACCATGATGAAAACCGCGCGGCTGAACGTCGGTATCGAAGGCCACGCCGTCGCCGAACGTGCCTACCAAAACGCGCTCGCCTATGCCAAAGAGCGCGTGCAGGGACGCGACGAAACGGACGGTTCAGACGACGTGGCAATTATCCGCCATCCCGACGTGCGCCGTATGTTGTTGATACAAAAGGCAACGCTCGCCGCCCAACGCGCCCTGTATCTGCGCGCCGCCGCCCTGACCGATTTTGCCGCCGCCTGCCCCGACAACGTATTGCGCAAAGAAGCCGAGCGCGAACTGGATTTCCTGATTCCCATCGTCAAAGCCTGGCCGACTGACAACGGCGTCGTCCTGACCAACCTCGCCGTCCAGATTTACGGCGGCGCGGGTTACGTCGAAGAAAGCGGCGTGGCGCAATACCTGCGTGACGTGCGGATTACGCCGATTTACGAAGGCACCAACGGCATACAGGCCGCCGATTTGGCAGGGCGCAAAACCACCGGCAAAAACGGGGCGCTGCCTTTGAAGCTGCTCGCCGAAGGCAAAGAGCTGGCGGACAAACTCGCCGCCGCCGAACCCGCCGCCGCGCAGCAACTGGCGCAAGCCATTGAAACGGCGGAACAAAGCATCGCCCGTATGGTCGCATACGCCGACCGACCCGCCCTCGCCGCCGCCGCGTCCAACGCCTACCTGCAACAAATGGGGCTGACGCTCGGCGCCATCGGACTCGCCCGCGCCTACCTTGCCGCCGAAGCAGCCCAAACGGAAGACGCCGACGGCTTCGGCAGCAATTTCTACGCCGCGCAGCAACACAACGCCCGCGTCTATTGCGCCCACATCCTACCGCAGGTGTACGCCTGCGCCGCGCAGATTGAAAACGCGCAGGCATTGCTGGATGTGCCGTTAGAACTTTATTGACGGATACGGGTTTGAAAAGAGGTCGTCTGAAACTGGAAATCAGGTTTCAGACGACCTCTTTATGGGTTTCAACCTATCCTTTTAAACGGCGGCAGGCTGGCTAGTAATTGTTGGCCGTACCGCTGCGTTTTGACGCGGTTGTCGAGGATGGTCACGCGGCCGTAGTCTTGTTCGGTGCGGATGAGGCGGCCGACGGCTTGGATGAGTTTGATGCCGGCTTCGGGAACGGTGATTTCGATGAAGGGGTTGCCGCCGCGCTGTTCTATCCAGCGGTTTTGGGTTTTTTCGATGGGGTTGTCGGGCATGGCGAAGGGGAGTTTGGCGATGATGACTTGCACGCAGGCGGTGCCGGGCAGGTCGAGTCCTTCGGCGAAGCTGTCGAGTCCGAAGATGATGCTAGCTTTGCCTTCTTCTATGGCTTGGTGGTGTTTTTGCAGGAGGACGGCTTTGGGCAATTCGCCTTGTACGAGCAGGAGCGGCAGGTAGTCTTCGAGCAGGCGCAGGGCGACATCCTGCATTTGTTTGCGCGAGGAAAACAGGACGAGCGTGCCGATGGCTTCGGTGGGCGAAATGAGCTTGGGCAGCCATTCGACAATGGCGGCGGTGTGCGCGGCGGGGTCTTTGGGACTGGCGTGCACGGGCGGGATGTAGAGTTCGCCTTGCGCGTCGAAATCAAACGGGCTTTCTAGAGCGAGGGTGGTGGTTTCGGGCAGCCATTGCAGTCCGGTTTGGCGCAGGATCAGGTTGAAGCTGCCCAAGGATTGCAGGGTGGCGGAAGTCAACACTGCGCCTGCCGCGCGCCGCCACAGGCTGTTGGCGAGATGGGACGCACTGCTGATGGGGCTGGCGTTGAAAATGTAGTCGTTTTTGTCGTCGGCGCGGCGGGTTATCCATTTTGCCAGCGGTTCTTCGCCCTCGAGGGGGACAGTGGAGAGTAAATCCCATGTAGCGGTGATTTGTTCGATGCGGGCGCGGAATACGCCGAATTCGGTACTCAGGCGGTCGATTTGCGCGCTGTTTTGGTCTTTGTCGCGGCGGGCGGCGGACAAGGCGTCGTTGAGGCTGTTGATGTGTTTGTAGAGGCTGCGGGCGGCGATGGCGGTGTTGGAAACGGTGGTTTCGAGGCCTTCGGGGATTTTGCCGTCTTCCCACAGCCAAGTCGGTTCGCTGTTGGTCCGTCTGTCGTTTTCAGACGACCCCAAGCTCAAAGACGGCTCTTCGGCAAGGTGGAACTGCCATTCGTGCAGGCTTTCGAGCAGCGCGGCGGCGGCTTCGTCGGCAAGGTTCGCCAACTCGCCTTTGTCGGTGAGCGTGGCGATTTTGCCGGTAACCTGCGGCAGTTTTTCCAACGCCCACACCGCTTGGTTCCACGAATGCTCGGCGGCAAACTGGCTGAGTGCTTTTTTGGGCAGGTGGTGCGCTTCGTCGATGCAGTAGAAGCTGTTTTCAGGGTCAGGCAAAATCACGCCGCCGCCCATGCTGATGTCGACCATCAGCAAATCGTGGTTGGTGACGACGACATCGACGGTTTCCAGTGTGTCGCGGGCAAGGTAAAACGGGCATTCCGCGCGGTTCGGACAGGCGGCTTTGAGGCAGCCGTAGTTGTCGTTGTTCACCTTCATCCAGATGGTGTCGTCGATTTTTTCCGGCCAAGTGTCGCGGTCGCCGTTGAACCGTCGGGCGGAAAATTCGTCGGCGATGTCGCGCAGCAGCTTCAATTCTTCGGGCTTGGGTTTACTGTCCCACAAGACGGCGGGAGCTTCAAAGCCGAGCAGGTTTTGCTGGGCGTTGCTTTGCGTGAGTTGGTAGAGTTTGTAGGGGCAGAGATAACGGCCGCGCCCTTTGGCAAGCGCGAAGGTCAGTTCCAAACCGCTTTTTTCCACCAAAAACGGCAGATCGCGGTCCACCAACTGCTCCTGCAAGGCAACCGTCGCGCTGCTCACAATCAGCCGCTTGCCGCGCGTCTGCGCCATAATGCCGCCTGCCAGCAGGTAGGCAAGCGATTTGCCCACGCCGGTCGGCCCTTCGATCACGGCAATGCTCTCGCCCTCGCGCTTGGGCGGTTCGCCGCCTTCTTCGCGCGTCAACGTCCGCGAAAAAGCGTTGGCAACCGCCGCAATCATTTCCCGCTGCGAAGCGCGCGGACGGAAACCGGGCAGGTTTTTGCCGATATTTTGGTAATGGTCGCGGATGGCGTTTTTTTCTAAATCGGTGAGCATTGAGGTCGTCTGAAAAGGTGGATTTGCTTATGAATTGGTTATTTTAGCATTTTTCGCGGACGGGTTCGGGAGAGATGGGAAAGGTCGTCTGAAAAGCATATTTTTTTTGTTTTCAGACGACCTTTGGTAAGGAAAGTTACATCGGAACGGGGGATTTGAACCGTTGGCGTTCCTGTTGCCGTCATTCCCACGCAGGCAGGAATCCATTTTTTAAATTCAGAAACTGTTTTCCAAATCAAGGTTTCTCAAGTTTTACGATGGATTCCCGCCGTAGCCTGTCCTCGCGTAGGCGGGGGCGGGAATGACGGAATTTGATGACATGCCATATTTAAAGTTAAGTATGTTTGCTAGAGAGATGGGCAGCGGCGGTTTGGCGCGGGTGGGGTCAATTTCTTGGTGTATCGTTGAAATATAGTGGATTAACTTTAAACCACTATAAAAATAAGGGCGCATGATTGCGCCCCTTCGGTTTTCAGACGACCCCTTAAGCTTGGCGGGGTGCTTAAGCCGTTTTGTTACGCAACGGCAGTTTGATATGCGGCTTGGCGGGTTTGGGCGCTTCTTTCAAGCCCAGTTCGATTTGCTGCTCTTCGCTCAACAAATTGCTCCAGTCGCCTTTTTTATACCACTCGCGCCCGTCCAATTCGATGGGGTGCTGGATGCGCTCGCAGCCGTTGCCGCATTGCAAATCGTCTTCTTTACAATATTTGTCGCAACCCCAGCAGATGCGCTCCGGCGCTTTGGGGAAGATGGGGAATTTTTTTGCCATAGTGTGAAATCCTTGTTTTTATTTTCATGAAATTATAAATGATTCGATTGCGGCAGCTTGGTTTTTGTACGTCTTTTTACGCTGGACAGTTAAGAAATGTATAAGGTCGTCTGAAAGGCAGAGTCTGTGCGTCCGTCTGTTTCATCACACGCCTTCCCTATATCGGCGTAAAATCCGTACCTATTCATTCGATAATAATACATTATGCCCTTCCCCGAATTGACTGACGCCGAGCTTGCCGAATCCCGCAAGCTGCTCCTGCGTTTTGCCCGCATCCAATTGCCCGACCGCCCCGATTTGGCGGAAGACCTTGTGCAGGAAACCATGCTTTCCGCCTACCGCGCTGCCGAAGGTTTCAAAGGAGATGCACAAGTGGGCAGCTGGTTGTTTGCCATTCTGAAAAACAAAATTACCGACTGCCTGCGCCAGATTGGACGGCAGCGCGAAATATTCGCCACGCCTGCGGAAGAAATGTTGGACGAAGCCTTTGAAGAACGGTTTGCATCAGATGGGCATTGGACGGCGGAAGGCCATCCGCAAACTTGGGCCTCGCCCGAAAAAACGTTGGACAACAAAGAGTTTCGTGAAATCTTGCAAACCTGCCTCTACCAAATGCCGGAAAACACCGCCCGCGTGTTTACCATGAAGGAAATCCTCGGCTTCTCGTCCGACGAAATCCGCGAGCAATGCGGCATCAGCACGTCCAACTACTACACCATCATGCACCGCGCCCGCGAAACCCTGCGCCAATGCCTGCAAATCAAATGGTTCGGCAATGCAGGACATGCCGGTTAAGCCCGTTAGGAAAACACGATGAACAAATGCCGCAAAACTGCCTACCTGCTCTCCAAAAAACAGGACGAAACCCGCCTGACCGTTCCCGAACGCGTTTTTCTGGGCAGCCACCTGCTGATATGCCCCCATTGCCGCGAATATAAAAAACAACTCGACCTTATTCAGAAAGCCATGAAAAAGATGTTTTGAAGCTGGCGGATAAGGATTAAATTTAAATCAGGACAAGGCGACGAAGCCGCAGACAGTACAGATAGTACGGCCAAGGCGAGGCAACGCCGTACTGGTTTAAAGTTAATCCACTATAAAAAGGTCGTCTGAAACCTGATGTAGAGTTTCAGACGACCTTTTTGCATGAAAGAAAATAGGGATTGATTGGTTTGAGCATGAGTTGGGATGAAATGGCGCGCCCATAAAAAGCCGGCTTTTAAAGCCAGGATTTTGCAATTGAGCAGGATTTGGGCGGATTTAAAGGCATGGCAAACAAGATTCAAACCGCCCAATAAGCCGGAGGCTATATAGGAATGGTTGTATAGGTGTCAACATTTTCTGCCTTTTTTCAAAACAAAATATGACTTATGCCAATATTTTTACTACAAACCACTACATCAGTGGGAACATGAAAATGATGTGTGTTAGAATTTTTTCAGCTGTTTTATAAAACAGTACCTTAACTAAAAAATTTAAGAAAGATAGAACATGAACAAACTACTAATTGCTGCGATGATGATGGCCGCTTTGTCGGCTTGTTCCCAAGAAGCCAAACAGGAAACTAAGGAAGCGGCTACTGCTGTTGCTTCCGATGTTAAAGATGCTGCCGCTTCTGCCGTTGATACCGTTGCCCCTGCTGTTCAAGAAGCAGCAAGCAAAGTAGAAGATACTGCCGCCAAAGCTGCTTCGGAAGTAAAAGACGCTGCTCCTGCTGAAGCCAAACCGGAAGAAAAACCGGCAGATGCCTCTTCCGCCAAAGTGGACGGCAAGGCCGTTTTCGAAGCCAGCTGTAAAATGTGCCACGGCGGTACCATCCCGGGCGCTCCTGTTGTCGGTAAAAATGACGATTGGGCTCCGCGTATCAAACAAGGCAAAGAAACCTTGCACAAACATGCACTCGAAGGCTTCAACACCATGCCGGCAAAAGGCGGCAATACCAGCCTGAGCGACGACGAAGTCAAAGCGGCGGTCGATTATATGGCCAACCAATCCGGTGCCAAATTCTAAACCGTACAAATCAAAACGCACCTTGCAATAAGGTGCGTTTTTTTATGGGAAAACAGCTTTAAAAAAGGCGAAAACCGTTTGAAAGCAACCCTTACGGAGACAAGTAGCTTTACAAACGGTTTTCAGGTCGGCCTAGCGACCCACCAACAATTATTATACCAACATCATGCTTTTTTGACAAACTCTGATTTCAAATTCATCGCGCTGCCGTCGATTTTGCAACCGATATTGTGGTCGCCTTCTTGCAGGCGTATGCCTTTTACCTTGGTTCCTTGCTTGATGACCATGGAGCTGCCTTTGACTTTGAGGTCTTTAATCAGGACGACGGTGTCGCCGTCTTGCAACACGGCACCGTTGGCATCTTTGACGCTCAGGGTTTCTTCGGCGGCTTCGCCGTCGTTTTCCGTCCATTCAAACGCGCATTCGGGACAGATGTATTGGCTGCCGTCTTCGTAGGTGTATTCGGATTGGCATTGCGGGCAAGGTGGGAGGGACATGGTGGGGATTCCTTTGGTTGAGAAGCGGGGAATTATAGTGGATTAAAATAAAAATGAGACAAGGCGGCAACGCCCGCCGTGTACAGGTAGTACATAAGGGCGTTGGCAACGCCGTATCATTGCAATTTTAATCCACTATATAAGGGAAAGGAGGCAAGGATACGACGGCTTTGTACCTAGCTTCAATACAAAACGACCTGTCTTGCAACAGGTCGTCTGAAAACACGGATGCGGCTTAGAGGGACAGCGAAGCTGCCTGAATCAGACCGCGGGCTTTGGCTTCGGCTTCGGCGGCACGCTCTTGCGAGGTGAACGGACCCATTTTGACGACGTATTCGTAGTCGCGTTTCTCCAGGGAAACTCTCGGGTTCATCATGCCGGCGGAAAGGTTTCTCGCCGCCTGGTTCATATAGGCTTGCGCTTCGCGCTCGGTACCGAAGGATTTCAAATCGACGAAAATGTCTTTGCCATCATAAACTTGGGTGCTTTGACCCGGTACGATTTGTTCGACTTTGACATGTGCTGTGCCTTGGTTGATGAAACCCAATTGTTGGGCGGCGGCTTTGGACACGTCGATCACGCGGTTGCCGTGGAAAGGGCCGCGGTCATTGACGCGGACGATGACGCTTTTACCGTTTTTGGTATTGGTCACACGGGCGTAGCTGGGAATGGGGAGGGTTTTGTGGGCGGCGGTCAGGGCGTTCATGTTGTAACGCTCGCCGCTGGAGGTTTTACGGCCGTGGAACTGGTTTCCGTACCATGAGGCGTTGCCGGTTTGGACGAAGGAGGATACTTTGGTCATCGGCGTGTAGCGTTTGCCGGCGACTTTGTAGCTGCGGTTGGCGGAGGAATGCAGCTTCTCGGCGCGGACGATGGAGTCGGCAGAGGCGGAATGAATGGAAAGGATGCTGATTGCAACGGCAGTCAGGGTGGAGAAAAGGGTGGTTTTAGATAAAGTCAAAACGTAGTCCGTTCTTGAGTTGATAACGCGGCGGGATGGCTCCCAGGCGGTTTCAGACGACGTATCGGCGGTTTGACAAAAACCAAGCTGTTGTCGGACAGTATCGTCTTGGTTTTTGTCAAACGGCTCAGGGAGACTCCCCAGCGGATGTTATACACCGCCTGCGTAACCGTTTTGCCGCCATGCTTCAAACAGAATCACGGCGACGGTGTTGGAAAGATTCATGCTCCGGCTGCCGGGCTTCATGGGCAGGCGCAGCTTTTGCCCTTGGGGCAGGGTGTCGAGGATTTCGGCGGGCAGGCCGCGTGTCTCGGGACCGAACAAAAAGACATCGCCCTCAACAAAGGAAACTTCGTCGGGACGGGTTTTGCCTTTGGTGGTCAGCGCGAAAATGCGGCGGTCTTCCAAGGCTTTGAGACAATCTTCGAAATTCTCGTGTACCGTCAGTTTTGCAAACTCGTGATAATCCAAACCTGCGCGCTTCATTTTTGCCGAATCCAGCGGAAAACCGAGCGGCTTGACCAGATGCAAATCGGCTCCGGTGTTGGCGCACAATCGGATGATATTGCCCGTATTGGGCGGGATTTCGGGTTGGTACAAAACTATGGTAAACATATAAATCAATCACTTATAGAGCGGCATAATGCCGAAATGTTCCGTAGGTGTCAAAAACTTTAAGCTATTTTTTCATTGGCGGACGCGCCAAACTCCAGCAAAAAATCTTGCCTGCGCCTGATTTTTTCAGCGTCCGCGCCAATTCGTCCAGCGTCGAGCCGGTGGTGAATACATCGTCGATTAACAAAATATTACAGTTTTTCGAGATATGACCATTGATTTCAAAAGCATTTTTTATATTGCGAACCCTGTCTGCGCTTTTCAGCGTACTTTGCGGCTCGCGATGTCGTCTGAAAACCGTCTGCCGCGGCAGCAGCGTCCAGCCGTAATGTCCGGACAGAATATCCGCCAATTCTTCGCTTTGGTTGAAGCCGCGGTGCAGCCGCCTTTCTTTGCTCAACGGCACGGGCAGCACAAAATCGAAATGCTCCGTTTCCAGCCAGTCGGGCGCATGGCGGCGCATCAGTTCCGCCAGCGGACGGCTCATGCCGAGGTCAGCCAAATGCTTCAACGCGCGTATCATACTGCTGACGGGCGGCTCATAATACAGCGAAGCCCACATCCGCTCAAATGCCGGCGGCTTCTTCTGACAGCCTCCGCACACCGCTCCGCCCTGTATAGTGCGGAAACACAAGGGGCAACTGTTTGCCGCGTCCGTAAAAAACTCTTCCAAGTCCTCCGCGCAGCCGCCGCAAAAACCGCCATACGGCCGGGTTTCGCACGCTGAAACCAAGGCGTGGCATAATACGCAACGGCTTTTGTTCCGCCATCCCGCATTGCGCCACCAAGAAAACACATCCATAGAGAAAACAGCCATGCCGCACTCCGCCAAAAAAGTTTATCTGATACACGGCTGGGCAGCGAACCGCCACGTCTTCGACGACCTCATCCCGCGCCTAAGTGCCGATTGGGACATCCGTGCCCTCGACCTGCCCGGACACGGCGACGCGCCCTTTGCCGAAAACTTCAACATCGCCGCGATTGCCGAAGCCTTCGCCGAAGAAATCGACGCGCCCGCCCACATCCTCGGCTGGTCGCTCGGTGGCTTGGTCGCGCTCCATCTCGCCGCACGCCGTCCCGACAAAGTCCGCTCGCTCTGCCTGACCGCAAGTTTCGCCCGCCTGACCGCCGACTCGGACTACCCCGAAGGGCTGTCCAATCCCGCTTTGGGCAAGATGGTCGGCGCGTTTCGGCAGGATTATGCCAAACATATCAAACAGTTTCTACAATTACAGTTGCTGCACACACCAAACGCCGCCGAAATCATCGGCAACATCCTGCCCGACCTCTCCCGCCACGGCGCACCGCCCGCCCTGCAAGCCGCACTGGACGCCGTCAACCAAGCCGATGCCCGCCCCCTGCTTTCAAGCATCCAAGCCCCGTCGCTTTTAGTGTTCGGACAAAAAGACGCCATCACCCCGCCGCGCATGGGAGAATACCTCAACCGCCATCTGGCGGACAGCGAATTGGTATTGATGGAAAAAGCGGCACACGCCCCGTTTTTAAGCCACGCCGACGAATTTGCCGAACGCTACCGCAATTTTGTTGAAAAGGTCGTCTGAAAAGGCATACTTTGATTTCTGTACAAATATGAATTTGGAAATTAAAGATTGAAATTAAGGATTAAGGAAATTTTTCTATTTTTAATAGATTAAAATGGCAGAAAACCCGTTTCGTCATTCCCGCGCAGGCGGGAATCCAGAAGTTTGAAATGACGGTAATCTTTAAATATTTCTGAAAACTAGAGGTCTGGATTCCCGCCTGCGCGGGAATGACGACATACGAGGATTAGAGTGGTTTTCGAAATGCGGCATAAGAACATAGAACCGCCACTCCTATACAAACATCAATAACGGTACTACCCCTTCAAAAAAAGAAAAAAAGGTCGTCTGAAACATGAACCCCCAAGACAAACGCTGGCAAATCCACCGCCATCTCGCCCAAGACACCGACGAGCGGCTGCAAATCGTCCGCAACGCGCCCAAGCGTATCCTGCTGGTCGGTGCGGACGCGGACATCAGCCGCAGCCTGCTTGCCGCGCGTTATCCGAACGCGGTATTCGAAGAATACGACCCGCGCGCCGACTTCCTTCAAACCGCCGCAGCCGCGCGCAAAAGCGGTTTTTGGCAAAAGCTCACCGGCAAAACCGTCCCGCAACACTGCCAAGCCCTGACCGACCCGCTGCCCGAAGCCGCTGCCGATATGTTGTGGGCGAACCTCAGCCTGTCCCGCGCGGACGAAATCCTGCCCGTCCTGAAAAACTGGGCAAACGCCTTGAAAACAGACGGTTTATTATTCTTCACCCATTTCGGCCGCGACAGCCTGACCGAGCTGACAGGTCGTCTGAAAGACGCGGGGATAGCGTGTGAAACGCCGACCCTCATCGATATGCATGACCTCGGCGACATGCTTGCCGACAACGGTTTCTACGACCCCGTTACCGATACCGCCAAGCTCGAATTGAGCTACCGCAAAGCGGCGACGTTCCGGCAGGACATGGAAACCTTAGGGCTATGGCACGCCTTGAAATTCAGCGACGCCCAAGCGGCTGAAGCGTTTGTGGATAAGATTTTCGAAACCGAAGGCGGTCTGACCGTCACACTCGAAACCGTGTACGGCCATGCCGTGAAGAAACTGACACTGCCCGAGGGGGAAAACGTGGTACGGTTTTATCCGAAAGGCTGAACGGTTTGGCGGAATAAATGAAAGGTCGTCTGAAAACGTCTAACGAATGGCGTTAAAACGTTTTCAGACGACCTTTCTTCCTTAGCTGATTCATTCAACTTTCAATACGCCATTTCCCATCGGCTGTCATTTTTCGCAGGCGGGAATCCAGAGACTTGAAATGACGGAAACCGCGAAACATTTCTGAAAATGATGGTATGCAAGTTTATTATTTTGATTCACTAAAATTTGCGGATCGGGCATTCCTACCCGACCCGCCGTTTTCAGACGACCTTTCGTGTTATCGCGCCTTTATTTTACTTTGCCTTTCAACGAGCCGTAGCCTGCGGCGTCCATTTGTTCCAACGGGATGAATTTCAGGCTCGCGCCGTTGATGCAGTAGCGCAGTCCGCCTTTGTCTTGCGGACCGTCGGCGAAGACGTGTCCCAAGTGCGAATCGGCGGCATGGCTGCGGACTTCGGTGCGGCGCATGTTGTAGCTGAAATCGTCGTGTTCGGTAACGGCGGCGGCGTTAATCGGGCGGGTGAAGCTCGGCCAGCCGCAGCCGGAATCGAATTTGTCGGCGGAAGAAAACAGGGGTTCGCCGCTGACGACGTCGACATAAATACCGGGTTTGAACAGATGGTCGTATTCGTGGCTGAAGGCGTATTCGGTCGCGCTTTTTTGGGTAACTTGGTATTGCTCTTCGGTCAGGATGCGTTTAAGTTCGGCATCGCTGGGTTTTTTATACGTTGCCGCGTCGAAGCCTTTGCCTTGCGGGGCGGCTTTGGTTTTGCCCGGCAGCGGTTCGTCGGCTTTGCGGATGTCGATGTGGCAGTAGCCGTTGGGGTTTTTAATCAGGTAGTCCTGATGGTATTCCTCGGCATCGTAGAAGTTTTTCAGCGGCTCGTTTTCGACGACGAGGGGCTGTTTGTATTTTTGCTGCTCACGTTTGAGGGCAGCGGCGATGACGGCTTTTTCGGCGGGGTCGGTGTAGTACACGCCGCTGCGGTATTGCGTGCCGGTGTCGTTGCCTTGTTTGTTGAGGCTGGTCGGGTCAACGACGCGGAAATAGTATTGCAGGATGTCGTCGAGGCTGAGTTTGTCGGCATCGTAGGTCACTTTGACGGTCTCGGCATGACCCGTATCGCGGTAGGACACGTCTTCGTAGCTCGGATTTTTCGTTTTGCCGTTGGCGTAGCCGGATACTGCGTCCACCACGCCGTCTATGCGTTGGAAATAGGCTTCCAAGCCCCAGAAGCAGCCGCCGGCAAGATAGATGGTGCGCGTATTCATGATTTTTGAATCCTTTTTCTGTGTGTCGGGTTTGTAGAACGCGTTTTTCAGACGACCTAAATCGGCATTCGGGTCGCGGATTAACGCCAATGCCTGCGCTTCGTTGATGCTGCCTTTGACGATGCGCTGTACGTCGCCGTCTTTACCGATTAACGCCCACGAGGGATAAACACTGATATTCAGGCTTTGGGCGATGGTGCCGCCGTTGTCGGTCACGACGGGCAGCTTGGGATAGTTCAAACCGGCATACCATTTTTGGAAGTCGCCGTCTTTTTTCTCGTGCAAAAAGCCAGGGGAGGCGACGGTAATCAGGTTGGCGGAGCTGAACCGCTTATCCTGCGCCCATTTTTCGGTCTGCCCCAATTCGGACAAACACAAAGGACACCAGCTCGCCCAGAATTTAATCAGGGTGGGTTTGTCTTTTTTCAAATAAACGCTGGCGGGGCGGTTGTCCGCGGTTTTCAAAGTGGACAAGGTGTGCGGCACGGTCGCGGCTTCGGCATCGGCAATTTTGGGCGAACAAGCGCCCAGCGCAAACAAGCAGCCGAACTTGGCGCAAAGGGAAAAGAAGGTACGGGGTTTCATCTCTATGTTTCCTGTGTGGATGGTTTGTATGATTAGACGTTGAAGATGCCAAAACCTTACAGCCTGGATTTTCAGACGACCTTGCCGCGTAAAATACGCTACAATACGCCCTATTTCAAGCTTCTAAAATTAAAAGGAAAATTCAATGTTCAGCTTCTTCCGCCGCAAGAAAAAACAGGAAACGCCCGCTCAAGAAGAAACCCGCATTCAGGAAACCGCCGCCGAAGCCGTAGAACGCGCCGAAACCACCGTTTCGCAAACGCTTGAAACGGTTCAGGAAAACATCGGCGAAAAAGCGGAAGAGCTGACGGCGGCAGTCGAAACGGCGGTAGAAAACGCAAAAGAGCGCGCCGAAGAAATCCGCGAGACCGTAGTTGAACATGTTTCCGAAACGGTCGGACACATCCGCGAGGCAATCAGCGAAACATCGTCTGAAACGGTCGAACAGGTGGAAGAGCACGTTGAAGCCGTCAGCGAAACCGTTGCCGAAAATGTTTCCGCAGCGGTAGAACACGTCCATGAAGCAGTCAGCGACGGGTCGTCTGAAACCGCAGAAACTGTCGAAACTTTAGAAATCCAAGCCGAAGCCGCGCCAGAAACATCCGAAGAACATTCCGTAGCAGCCTTTGAAAATACAGCCGTCGCAACGTCGTCTGAAACCTCTGAACCATCCGAAACCGAACCCAAACTCGGCTGGGCGGCGCGTTTGAAACAAGGTTTGACCAAATCGCGCGACAAAATGGCGAAATCGCTGGCGGGCGTGTTCGGCGGCGGGCAAATCGACGAAGACTTGTACGAAGAGCTGGAAACCGTGCTGATTACCAGCGACATGGGTATGGAAGCGACGGAATACCTGATGAAAGACGTGCGCAACCGCGTCAGCCTCAAGGGGCTGAAAGACGGCAACGAATTGCGCGGCGCATTGAAAGAAGCTTTGTACGACTTGATTAAGCCGTTGGAAAAACCGCTAGTCTTGCCCGAGACGAAAGAGCCGTTCGTCATCATGCTGGCGGGCATCAACGGCGCGGGTAAAACCACTTCCATCGGCAAACTCGCCAAATATTTCCAAGCGCAGGGCAAATCCGTGCTGCTTGCCGCCGGCGACACCTTCCGTGCCGCCGCCCGCGAGCAGCTTCAGGCATGGGGCGAACGCAATAACGTTACCGTCATTTCGCAAACCACAGGCGATTCCGCCGCCGTCTGCTTCGATGCCGTCCAAGCCGCCAAAGCGCGCGGCATCGACATCGTGCTGGCCGACACCGCCGGCCGTCTGCCCACGCAGCTTCATTTGATGGAAGAAATCAAAAAAGTGAAGCGCGTGCTGCAAAAAGCGATGCCCGACGCGCCGCACGAAATCATCGTCGTCCTCGATGCCAACATCGGGCAAAACGCTGTCAACCAAGTCAAAGCCTTTGACGATGCGCTGGGGCTGACGGGGCTAATTGTGACCAAACTCGACGGTACGGCAAAAGGCGGCATCCTTGCCGCGCTTGCCTCCGACCGCCCCGTCCCCGTCCGCTATATCGGCGTGGGCGAAGGCATAGACGATTTGCGCCCGTTTGACGCGCGCGCTTTTGTGGACGCGTTGCTCGATTGATACCGCCGCATGGTAAAACAGTAAACAAGAAGGTCGTCTGAAAAGTTTTCAGACGACCTTTTTCTTTTTGAAGCTGTCCTAGTAAATACGGCAGCCTGCTAATATAGTGGATTAACTTTAAACCAGTACG
>NZ_KV789600.1:0-18296 GCF_001807625.1 Neisseria sp. HMSC03D10 | reverse complement strand
TGTCCTGATTTAAAGTTAATCCACTATACATTGCTCTTAAAATGCGAATCTTGATTACCATCGGCTTATGCGGCAACCAAAATGCCTTGTTCCAGCCAGTCCGACCATTTTTGCGTTAAGGCATCCTGCCAGCCGTTTTCAGACGACATGAACTCTGCCAGCATGGTTTGCAGACCGTTTAGGGAAGCGGGCGTGTCTGCCAGCGTTTCCAGCAATAATGCGTCGAAATCGTCGAGGGTTTGGTACATCACGTCGTCTTCATTATCACGCCATACCAAAACGGCAGTTTCCGCCTCCTGCAATTCGTCGGTAACGTCGTAGTGGTAACGGCGGACAAAGGCGGCGGGAGAAAGGGTGTACGCCAAATCGTCTGAATCGGCGGGCGGGGTTTGGCTGTCGGTTTGGACGACTTCGGCGAGCAGTTGGGTGTGTTCGAAGTCCATCAGTGCCAAGAGGTCGTCTGAAAGTGACAGGCTTTGGCAGTATTGGAGGAATTCGCCGGCGATTTCTTGGAAATAGGGGGTTTGGGCGCGCGCGTCCCGGATGAAACCTTCTTTCAGACGACCCCATTCTCCGCTGTCGAGATATTGCAGCGTTTCGGTATAACAACGGTCGATGAAGCTGTGGATATTGTTGCGTATCAGGCGGATATAGACGTTCAGGCGCTCTTGCGGCAAACCGTCGGCGGCTTCGCCCTCGCGTATGGCTTGGGCAAAGCGGTGTTGGTATTGGGCGGAGGTTTCAGGCTGCACAGCGGTATTCCTTTCCGGCACGCGTTTGATAGTCGGCGATTTTGGCGACTTCGGCTTCGAGTTCGGCAAAAGGCGGGAAATTGAAATCGCGTTCCAACAGGGTGGGCGGGATGGTCGGCAGCTTGGTATAGGCGAGTTCGAGCAAGTCCCAAACGGTCGGTAAAACCGCCGCGCCGTGGGTATCAATCAAAAGCTCGGGGGTTTCGACGTCGTGTCCGGCGATGTGGATGTAACACACGCGCCCTGCGTCAACGTTTTCCAAAAAGGCTTCGGGCGACAACAGGCCGTGGTTGACGGCGTTGACGTAGATATTGTTCACATCGAGATGAATGCCACAGTCGGCTTCGCGTGCAACGGCGTTGAGGAACTCGACTTCGTTCATTTCGGCAAGCGGGGAATGCAGGTAGTAGGAGGTATTTTCCACGGCGATGCGGCAGCCCAACCGGTCTTGCACTTCGCGGATACGCTGCGCGGTATGCCGCACCATTTCTTCGGTGAAGGGCAGCGGCAACAGGTCGTAGAGATGACCGCCGTCGTGGCAGTAACTTAAATGGTCGGAGAAAAACGTGCAATCGTAACGGCGCATCATTTCTTTGATTCCGTCTATCAAGGCGGTATCCAGCGGGGCTTGTCCGCCCAGCGACATGGATAATCCGTGCAACGCCAATGGCAGCCGTTCCGCCACGCGGTCAAACTGTTTGCGCGCCCTGCCGCCCATTTTCAGCCAGTTTTCGGGTGCGGCTTCGATAAAGCGTATCGGACTGTCGTCTGAAAGCGAGAGGAAGTCTTCCGCCAAGTCGCGGCGGTAACCTAAGCCTGCGTGTTGAATCATGATGTTGCTCCGTTTTGGATGGTGTTCCGACGGTTTTGGTAAGAAATTGCTGTTAAAATCATATAAAAAGCCGCATTTATCAATAAAATGCGGCTTTTTGTTCTAAATTATTTAGAACCGCATTTGCCTTCGCCGCATTTGCCTTCAACTGCTTTAGCTTTGGCTTTTGCTGCTTTGGCGTTTTTAGCGGGGGCTTTTTTCACGGTTGAACCGCATTTACCCTCGCCACATTTGCCTTCGCCTGCTTTAGAAGCAGCGGCACCGCATGAACCTTCAGCAGCTTTAGCCGCACCGCAAGAGCCTTGGGCAGCTTTTTGAACGCCTGCTTTGCTGCTTACCGGTTTGTCAGCGGCAACAACGCCGGCAGCCAAAGACAAAGACAAAGCACCTGCAAGGGCAGCGGCTACATTTTTTTTCATATTGATTTCCTTTTTAAAGTATCAAGTTAAACAGATTAAGAATTTGAGTTGGCGCGTTTAAAGTCCGCTCCCCGACCTTTTTTATTGATTTCCGACGCGGCATTTCGGGCAAAAACGTTTTTTCAACAACGCATCCAACGATAAACAGCCCGCGCCTTGAAGCAGAATCGGGATTAAAACCACGATATAAATCAAAGCCATTTTATAGCCGTTGTCGCAGACATTATAACCCGCACCCGCATGGACTGCTGCCCACGCCACTGCCGTTACAATGATCAACCCTAAGGCAGACAGGCGGGTTGCCAATCCTAAAAGCAGCAAAACCGGAAAAACCAGCTCCGCCCACATCGCCAAGTTCCAATTCACGCTGTCGGGCAGCAAATTGAACGGAAAGGGGAATTGGTCATTGATTTCGGCAAACCAGTTTTCGCCGCTCCATTTCTGCATACCTGATTCCCAAAATTCGTAAGCGGCAAACAGGCGCAAAGCCAATAAACCTAAAGCCGATTGCCACGGGGCTGTCGTATTCATTTTCATGATAACCGTTTCATAAAATCATTTCATGCCCGATTAGACGCGGCAGTCTGAAAATGCTTACAAGCGAATTGAAAAAATTTTGTTTGTTATTGTTTTATAATGATATTAATATTCAGAAGGTCGTCTGAAAACCTTTATACAGGGTTTTCAGACGACCTTTTTCTGTGTCTTTTTAACGGTCAATCCGCCGTGCAGATTTCTATGATTTCTTCGCCGTATTGCTCCAACCATTCCCCGCTCACGCCCTCTATTTTAGAAAGTGCTGTCAAAGTTTGCGGTCGGGCTTTGGCGATGGCGCGTAAAGTCTGTTTTTTGGCGACGGCGTGCATCTCTCCGCCTTCATATCGGGCGGTATCAAGACACCATTGGAACAGGCGGCGGGCGAGCAGGCGTTCTGCCTGTTTCGGCTCGGAAAGCCCGTCTGCGTAGGGGCGGCAGATGTCGAGTATTGCCTGCCCGTATTGGGCAATTCTTTCGCTGCCGATGCCGTAGATGCCGAGCAGGTCGGCTTCTTCGGCAGGCGTGAAGACGACAAGGTCGGTCAGGCTGATGTTGGAAAGGACTTTGCCCAAGGCACATTGTTCGGCGGCTGCCTGCTCGGCACGCCAGGTTTCCAGCTTGTGCTGTAATTGCTGGTCGCGCTCGGTTTGGGGGGTGAATAGGGGTTCTTCGTTGCCCGTTTGCCCGCTTTGGTTTTCGGCTGCGTTCCCACAGACATTGAGGATGTCGATGCCGAATTTGTTGATTTTTGCCTCGCCTAAACCGTAGATTTGATGCAAATCTTCAAGCGTTTGCGGCATTTTTTCGACGATGTCGCGCAGGGTTTTGTCGCCGCAGACGACGTAAGCGGGAACTTCCTCGGCATGGGCGCGCTGCTGCCGCCAATGCCGCAATGCCTGCCATAGGCGTTCTTCGCGTTCGGTACGCAACCAGTTGTCTTTGGGCTTTTGAGTGGCAGCTTTTTCGCGGCGCAGCGGGCGCAACATGACTTCGGTTTCGCCTTTGAGGACTTTTTTTGCGGCTTCGGTCAGTTGCAATGCCTGATATTGGGCGATGTTGACGGTGAGGTAGCCGAGGCTGATGCATTGGCGGATAACGCTACGCCATTCTTTGTCGGTTTGCCCGCTGCCGATACCGAAGGTGGAGAGTCTGTCGTGGCCGTTGCGCTGTATCCAGTCATCGCTTTTACCGCGCAGCAGGTTGGTAATATAGCCGGCGGCAAAGCGTTGTCCGGCGCGATACACGCAACTGAGGAGCTTTTGTACGAGGACAGTACCGTCGAAGCGTACCGGCGGATGCAGGCAGTTGTCGCAATGGCCGCAAGGGGCGGATTCTTCGCCGAAATGTTTGAGCAGGAGGACGCGGCGGCAGGCGGCGGTTTCGCAGACGGAAAGCATGGCATCGAGCTTCTGCATTTCGATTTGTTTTTGCACTTCGTCGCTGTTGCCTTCGGCGATACGTTCGCGCAACAATACCCAGTCGTTCAGCCCGTAACACAGCCAACTCACAGCAGGCAGCCCGTCCCGCCCGGCGCGGCCGGATTCTTGGTAGAAATGTTCGACGCTTTGGGGCATATCGAGATGGGCGACGAAGCGCACGTCCGGTTTGTCTATACCCATACCGAAGGCAACGGTGGCGACGACGATAATGTTGTCTTCTCGGGTAAAACGGCGTTGGTTTGCTTCGCGCACTTCCATGCTCAAGCCGGCATGGTAGGGAATCGCGTCCAATCCGTTTTCGCAGAGGAATTGGGCGATGTCTTCGACTTTTTTGCGGCTGAGGCAATAGACGATGCCGCTTTGCCCTTCCATTTCTTTGCGGATGAAGTCGAGAAGCTGCTTTTTGCCGTTGTTTTTTTCGATAACCTGATAATAGATATTCGGACGGTCAAAGCTGGAGATGAATTCGGGCGCGTCTTCCAGATGGAGGAAATGTTTGATGTCGGCGCGGGTCGCCGCATCGGCGGTCGCGGTCAGGGCAATGCGCGGCACTTGCGGATAGCGTTCGGCAAGCAGCCCTAATTGCTGGTATTCGGGGCGGAAATCGTGCCCCCATTGGCTGACGCAATGCGCTTCGTCTATGGCGAAAAGGCTGATGGTTTGCTGATCGAGAAAACGCAGGAAACGGTCGGTAACGAGCCGCTCCGGTGCGACGTAGAGCAGTTTCAGACGACCTTGGGCAAGTTTGTCCGCCACTTCGCGGGCTTCTTCCACTGTCGTGCTGCTGTTGACCGCCGCTGCTTCTATGCCTGCGGCGTGCAGGCTCGCTACTTGGTCGTTCATCAGGGCAATCAGCGGCGAAACGACGATGGCGACGCCTTCGCGCATCAACGCGGGAATTTGGTAACACAACGACTTGCCCCCGCCCGTCGGCATCAATACCATCAGGCTTCCGCCGCCTGCCAATGTATTGACGACAGCCTCCTGCTTGCCGCGAAATTCGGGATAGCCGAATACTTCGTGCAAAATCTGTTGGGCGGAAGGCTGGGGCATGATGGTTCCGTAGGGAGGGAAAAGCGTTATTTTAGCGGTTTTAGACACTGCCTGCATGGGGGATATTTGAGTTGTCCACATGAGGTCGTCTGAAAACGGATTATGCTTGGTTGGGTATCGCAGATTGATTTTTGATTGAGACAAGATGGCGGAACTGCCGACAATACGGATATGGGAAACTGGTTTACCCAATGCGTTACCGTTCTCTTTAATCTCCGGCAAAACGGCGGCATACCGGTTTCCAGTCAATCGGCTAGAAAACCTGTTTTCAGACGACCTTTTCATTTTTTGGCGGTTTTAAGACTTTGCAAAGCCGATTTACTGCCCCGCCGTCTTCGCGCATAATACGGCAGTCTAATAATTTATCCTAAGCAACCGAAACTTATGAACATCAAACACTTTTCCCTTATTTCGACTTTATCGGCAGCCCTGCTCCTGAGCGCCTGTCAAACGACTACGACTACAAGCGGCGGCGTCAGCGGCAACTGGGACAACATTGGCACGATTTCCGACGGCAATATCAAAGTGGCGATTGATAAAAACAGCATCAAGAAAAACGGTACTTTGGTCACTTTCCGCGATAGAAAAACCGTATCAAAGATGAAAGAAGAACGCTTCGTCAACACGCCTGCCTACAAAACCGCCATCGGCGACTGGGAAATCCATTGCACCAACAAAACCTACCGCCTGACTGCTTTGCAGCTTCTTGACGAACACGGCAAAGAAATTTCCAAACACAGCTACACCGCGACAAATATCCGCCCGATGAGCGTGATGAACGGTACGATTACCGAAAAACAATTTGAAGCCGTATGCGGCAGCAAGCTCTAATACTCAACTTATCTACATACTTATCCACAAGATAATCAAATCAAAAGGTCGTCTGAAAACCATGAATATGGGGATTCAGACGACCTTTTTGGTTTTTTTGAGAAAGTTATATTCAGGATTATCCACATTTTCTCAAAAGCGGTTTATCGGTTCAAACCACAATTCCTAATCATCCCATCCATCCGATTTCTAACGCAAACGGACGCCTGTTTCCCCATCAATAATCTGACTCGGCGACCTTTGTTTGCCGATTAAACCGCCGACTACCCATACATCTCTTCCAAACTGCCTTCTCACTTCCCGCTCCGTCTTACACGCGCGTTTGCCTGCGCGGTTGCACGAAGTTGAGACCAAAGGCGTTTTCAAAGCCTGACACAAGCGGCGCGCACCTGCATGGGCAGGAACCCTGACCGCCAGTTTGCTGCGTCTTTTTCCGCGCAATGCGGGCAAAACGTCAGCAGCCGCAGGAAGCAGAAAGGTTTTGGGCGCAGGCCATTCGTTTCTGAGCATGGTTTGAATGTTTTCAGATGACCTCTGGAGCAGGGGTTGTAATTGCTGCAATTGGTTGCCAATGACAATCATACCTTTATGTTGCGGTCTTTTTTTCAGATGAATCAGTCGGTTGAGTGCTTTAGGCAAGGTCGGGATACAGCCTATGCCATAGCAGGACTCGGTAGGATAGGCGACCAAGCCGCCTTTTTTAAGATGGGATTGCAGCTTGCGAAGCGTCGAAGCTGAAAGGATTCTGTGGAATAACATGATAAGGAAGGTCGTCCGAAACACAATTACGTTTTCAGACGACCTGTTTCTTTGATTAACGGTTGATGGCTTTGTCGGCAATGTCTTTACGGTATTGCATGCCGTCGAAGCTGATTTTTTCCAATGCGCTATACGCCTTGGTTTTCGCGCGCGCCACATCGTCGCCCAATCCTACGACACACAATACGCGACCGCCGTTGGTCAATACGTCGCCTTTCTCGTTTGCCGTTGTGCCTGCATGGAAAACTTTGCCGATTTGGTTGGCGACATCCAGACCGGAAATAACATCGCCTTTTTTAGGCGTTTCGGGGTAATTTTGCGCCGCCAGCACCACGCCTACGGCAGTTTGCGGGTTCCATTCCGCGGTTACGCTATCGAGTTTGCCGTCTATTGCCGCTTCGATCAAATCCGACAAGTCGCTGTTCAGACGGCTCATAATCGGCTGGGTTTCGGGATCGCCAAAACGGCAGTTAAACTCAATCGTATAGGGTGCGCCGCTTTGATCAATCATCAAACCTGCATACAGGAAACCGGTAAACTCATGCCCTTCCGCTTTCATACCCGCCACGGTCGGCAAAATAATCTCGTTCATCGCGCGCTCGTACACGGCAGGCGTTACCACAGGTGCGGGACTGTACGCGCCCATACCGCCCGTATTCGGACCTTTGTCGCCGTCTAAAAGACGCTTGTGGTCTTGGCTGGTCGCCATAGGCAACACATGATTGCCATCAACCATGACGATAAAGCTCGCTTCTTCGCCTTGCAGGAAATCTTCAATCACAACGCGCGCGCCGGCATTGCCCATTTTGTTGCCCAGCAGCATATCGTCAATCGCAGCATGCGCTTCATCCAAAGTCATTGCCACAATCACGCCTTTACCTGCCGCCAAACCATCGGCTTTGATGACGATGGGCGCACCTTTCTGATTGACGTAATCGTGTGCAGCATCGGCGTTTTCAAAGGTTTGATATTGCGCGGTTGGAATGTTGTATTTCGCCATAAATGCTTTGGCGAAATCTTTAGAACTTTCCAACTGCGCCGCATATTGTGTCGGACCAAATATTTTCAGCCCTGCGGCACGGAAATCATCCACAATACCCGCCGCCAAAGGCGCTTCAGGTCCGACGACGGTAAAAGCAATATTTTCTTTACGGCAGAATTCAATCAAATCCTGATGCGCAGTCAAGGCGATGTTTTGCAGCTTGGGTTCAATCGCCGTACCGGCATTACCGGGCGCAACAAATACTGTTTCCACTTTGGGCGACTGCGCCAATTTCCAAGCCAATGCGTGTTCGCGACCGCCATTACCGATAACCAGCAGTTTCATGCCATCTCCTTGACAAATATGTACTTTTAACGAAAACTCGACACAAGGGGACTTTTGTCCCGTTTGAAGAAATTTTGGTGGAATCAAACAAAGACCACTTCATTCCACTCTGCAACATAGTGGATTAACTTTAAATCAGGACAAGGCGGCGAAGCCGCAGACAGTACAGATAGTACGGAACCGATTCACTTGGTGCTTCAGCACCTTAGAGAATCGTTCTCTTTGGGCCAAGGCGAGGCAACGCCGTACTGGTTTAAAGTTAATCCACTACATTTGACTTATCCACAAAATTAAAAAAGGGCAAGCAACCATGCAAAAACGTATTGATGAAATCCAAAGCAAATACCGCGAATGGTGTCATCTACTACCGCAATTGGAAGAAGACATCCGGCGTTGGAAACATGCCGTCGCTTTGATTCGCGATATAGACAATTTTTATACCCACGAGTATCAGGCGTGCCATCAGGCCATTGAGGACGGGGCAGAACTGGATTTGAGTACGGAAGGCGAATACAGCATTATGAGTGAAGATGCGTTATGGAACGCGCTGGGCGAATTCCATCAATTGGCCTGGCTATATTTGCGCTCCAGCGTCGATGCCTTAGACAGATATACACAAGAAGATTTATGAGAGAAGAGGTCGTCTGAAATACCATCCAAAGCATTTCAGACGACCTTTTCATTCAAAAGGCTTTTCCGTATTTACTTCAATTTGCCGTGTATTCTTCCAAGCCGAAACACAGGCCTCATAATTTGCCAACGACAAATTTACCGTCAATCGGCAATCCAACTGTAAATCCTGCTCCAATATATCCGCCTGATATTGTTTAGCGATGCGTATCGCTTCGTTCAAAAACGGATATTCACATTTCAGCCAAACGGTTTTTTCAATATTCTTTTCAACCACTTCCGCAACTGCTAACGCTTGGGCCGTTGCCTCTTTATACGCATGTATCAGGCCGGGAACACCCAATAAAGTACCGCCGAAATAGCGGACGACCACGACCAAAACATCGGTTACGCCCACCGAATCAATCTGCCCTAAAATCGGCCGACCCGCACTTCCTGACGGTTCTCCATCATCGTTGGCACGGAATTGCGTACCATCCACACCCAGACGATAGGCATAGCACCAATGCCGCGCTTTATGATGTTCTTCCTTTAACGGATCGAGATATTTTTTCACATCAGCCAACGTCCGAATCGGATAGGCAAATGCAATAAAACGGCTGCCTTTATCTTTAAACTCAGCCTGCGTCGGGGAAGTAATGGTTTTATAAGTCGTAATCATGCTGAAATGTTTTCAGACGACCTCATTAATAACAAGGTCGTCTGAACGTTTCACGTGAAACATCAATTTTTTAATACTTCTGTTAATTGCGGGACGATTTCAAATAAATCACCTACCAATCCGTAATCGGCTACATTGAAAATCGGCGCATCGGCATCTTTGTTGATTGCGACAATCACTTTGCTGTCCTGCATACCGGCAACGTGTTGAATCGCACCTGAAATACCGATTGCAAAATAGAGCTGCGGTGCAACCACTTTACCGGTTTGTCCGACTTGTACGTCATTCGGCGCATATTCGGCATCAACTGCCGCACGGGATGCACCAATTGCCGCACCTAAAACATCCGCCAACGGTGTCAGCACTTCATTGAATTTTTCCGCACTACCCAACGCACGGCCACCGGAGACAATGACTTTTGCCTGAGTCAGCTCAGGTCGATCGGAATGGGAAAGCTGACGGTTCACAAAACGGCTCAAGTTTTGAGCAGGGGTCGCTTCAACATTGATTGCTTCAGCGTTACCACCTTGCGCCGGTGCTGCATCAAAAGCCGTCGCACGGAAGGTCAGCACCAATTTCTCTGAATCAGCTTGCACGGTTTCAAATGCATTACCCGCATAAATCGGACGCACAAAAGTCGTGTTATCCACAATCTCGGTCAAATCAGAAATTTGCGGCACATCTAATAATGCGGCTACGCGGGGCAGAAGGTTTTTACCGAATGTGGTTGCCGTTGCTGCAACATAGCGGTAATCCGCCGCCAATTTGACAACCAGCGGAGCCAGTTCTTCAGCCAAACCTTCGGCATAATGGGCAGCATCCGCAACCAAAACTTTTTCCACACCCGCTACTTGTTTCGCAGATTCCACTACAGCCGATGCGCCGTTTCCAGCAACCAATAAATCGACTTTACCCAGTTTGGCAGCTGCGGTAACGGCATGCAAAGTGGCAGGATTCAACTGTTTGTTGTCGTGTTCAGCAATAATCAATACACTCATTTCAGTCTCCTCAAATCACTTTGGCTTCGTTTTTCAATTTTTCAACCAATTCGGCAACACTTGCCACTTTCACGCCTGCCTGACGCGCTTTAGGTTCGGCGAATTTCACCGTTTTCAGACGAGGTGAAATATCCGCAACCAAATCGGCAGGCGCCAGTTTTTCCAAAGGTTTTTTCTTTGCCGCCATAATATTGGGGAGTTTGACAAAGCGCGGCTCGTTCAAACGCAAATCCGCACTGATAACAGCAGGCAGTTTCAATGCGATGGTTTCTTCGCCACCATCGATTTCCCGCACGATCTGCACTTCATCGCCTTCAATTTGTACTTTGGACGCAAACGTACCTTGCGCCGCATTCAGCAAAGCAGCCAGCATTTGCGCCACTTGGTTGGCGTCATCATCAATCGCTTGTTTGCCCAAAAAGAAAATTTGTGGATTTTCTTTGTCCGCAACGGCTTTCAGCAACTTGGCAACTGCCAGCGGCTCCAATTTAGTATCGGTTTCAACATGAATTGCACGGTCGGCACCCATCGCCAAAGCTGTACGCAACGTTTCTTCGCATTTTTTCTCGCCCAAAGAAACCGCTACGATTTCGCTTACTTTTCCGGCTTCTTTCAAACGGACGGCTTCTTCCACAGCGATTTCGTCAAACGGATTCATCGACATTTTGACATTGCCGATATCCACATCCGAACCATCGGCTTTTACACGAACTTTGACGTTGTAGTCCACTACGCGCTTTACTGCGACCAGTGCTTTCATTGAATTCTCCTAAAAAGAACGTCGCTTTCACCATCCAGCGAAACCAAACCTTCTTCTCTATAAAATCAAATCCGTTTTTTCTTAAAAACGAATTCATTCAGAAATCTTTCAGATAATGCTTGCCGATTATACCATTTTTAAAGCATTTACTCAGGCTGAAGGATATACATTCCTACACTCAACAAACTGGAAAATGTCATGCCGCTATATCAGTTTCAGACGACCTTTGAGCCTTCATCAGCAGCCACACAATCCATCAACGTTTCATAAACCAAATCCGCAGTTGGAATTTGCCCGATATTGCCCAAATTTTTTGCAACAGTCGAAACTTGAACGCCTGTTTTAATCGGATCGGTATCGGTATAAATACCGACCACAGGTTTTTCCAAAGCATTTGCCAAATGCAGCAAACCGGTATCCACGCCGACAATTCCGACCGCGTGTTTCAGCAGATACGCCGCCTGCAATAAATTCATTTTGTTGCACACAATGGCAAATGGCAGTCCGTCTGCAATTTGTTCGGCACGCGTTTTTTCAGTTTCATTTCCCCATGGCAGGTAAACGTTGCATTGTTGTTCTTCATTCAGCTTTTGCAGCAACGCTCGCCAGTTTTCCACAGGCCATAACTTACTGTCCCGGCTGGTCGCATGCAAAGCCGCATAATACGGCTGCTCTAAACTTTTCAGACGACCTGCTTCAGGAACGGTCAAACCGAATACCTGCGTTTCCGGTATTGCATATCCAAATACTTGAGCGAACAGCTCACGGTTGCGCCAAACGGCATTTTTCCCTTTCGGTACGGCGTATGTTTTCGCATACGCCAACGCAGCCAACCCCTCGCGCGCGCTGTTTTTATCTAAACCATAAATAGGGGATTTTGCCATTTTGGCGAAACACGCGCTTTTAATCAGACCTTGACTGTCCAATACAAAATCAAATGCTTCCTGCCGCAAGGCCTGTTTCAGACGACCTATTTCCTGCCAAGTTTCTGCTTGAAAAAGATGTTTGCGCCATTGCCGCCATTTCATCACATGGATTTTTTTTACGAACGGATGCAGGCGCGCAATATCCGCAAATCCGGCTTCACACAACCAATGGAGTTCCACATCAGGGCATTGTCGCGCCAAATCTTCGATTGCGGGCAAAGTGTGAATTAAATCGCCCATACTGGACAAGCGGACAAGCAAAATTTTCATATTTAAGAAGTGTGTTTCACGTGAAACAATTTTAACTTATTGATTATTAATATATTTTTTAATTTCTTCAGCGTTTTTTAAGACAATTGCACCGGCAGAACGCATTTCCTGCCATGCCGTTTCGATGGTATCCGGCGCAATGCCCCGACAAGCAGCTTCATTGACGATAACCTGCCAATTGCCGCCTTTGAGCAGCTGCAAAACCGTTGTTTTCACACAATAATCCGTAGCCAACCCGCCGACAATGACCGTATCCGTATGTTGACAACGCAGCCATTCAATCAACCCCGTGCTCAGTTTTTCCTCGATATCGTGAAAACACGCGCCGTAAGGATGCAATTCAGGATCAACGCCTTTCCAAACGCAATAATCGTATTCCTTGGCAGAAGGCAGTCCGTCCAACAATTCATAGCCGCGCGTACCGACCATCGCATGAGCCACCCAAGTCAAATCCGCATCGGGCAAACCTGTCGGCTTTAACATATCAACAGAGTTATCCACAAGCCATTTTGCTGCCGCATGATGCGCATCTTTCGTCATCACGCGCAAATCCGCCAAAGCGGCTTGGGCATTCAATTCTTCGACAATCAAATGCCCCTCGTTCACAGGCAGCTCGTCAGGACACAAAGGCGTAAAAGTTTTTTGTGCATCAACATCAATGGAAACAATCATCTCATCATTTCAAAGCGATTAAAATGCCCTGTATTATAACAAATTACTGCCCAAAAGCGGTAAAACCGGCTGTGATAAGATAACGTTTTTCCGAAAAACTTGTCCACAATACTCATGACTTACACCATCATCCCCATCGCCACCACCCGCTCGCCCTACAAACAGAAATTCGGCGTCGCCCGTCAGCCCGGCTTGGTTCCCGCCGCAGAAGTCTGCATCGAGCTAAATCCCGAATTTACCGCAGACAGCGTACGTGGATTGGAACACTTCGACTATGTGTGGATAAGTTTTATCTTTCACGGCGTATTGGATGAAGGCTGGGCACAAATGGTGCGCCCGCCACGGCTCGGTGGCAAACAAAAAATGGGCGTATTCGCCACGCGCAGCCCCCACCGCCCCAATCACCTCGGACTGTCGCTCTTAAAACTCGAACGCATCGAAACCGGCAAATCCGTCCGCCTCTATTGCAGCGGTGCAGACCTGTTGGACGGCACACCGATTGTCGACATCAAACCCTACATCCCCTTTGTCGAATCCAAACCCGACGCCTCATCCGGCTTCGTCAGCGGCAAACCCGAAGAACTTGAAGTCGTATGGCTGGAAAACATCGGCGCCGAAAATTTATCTGAAAGCACCCAAAACCTGATCAGCCAAAGCATAGCCCAAGATCCCCGTCCCGCCTATCAGAATATTCCCGAACGGATTTACGTCATGAATATAGAGAATTATGAAGTCAGGTTTCAAATTGAGGGAAACCGCGCGACGGTTATTGGGATAAGCGTTGTTTAAATTTAGTGATTGATTTCATTAAAAAAGGTCGTCTGAAAAAATTTTCAGACGACCTTTTCTCTTACTTATCCACAGACTGGCTTACCCAATCCGAAATCTTTTAGATTTTGCCTGCGAAGTATTCCAAAGTGCGGACGAGTTGGCAGGTGTAGGACATTTCGTTGTCGTACCAGGCGACGGTTTTCACCAGTTGTTTGTCGCCTACGGTCATCACGCGGGTTTGGGTGGCGTCAAAAAGCGAGCCGTATTCGATGCCGACAACGTCGGAAGAAACGATTTGATCTTCGGTGTAGCCGTAAGATTCGTTGGCGGCAGCTTTCATCGCGGCGTTGATTTCTTCTTTGGTTACGGGGCGTTCGAGGACAGAAACCAATTCGGTCAGCGAGCCGGTGGCAACGGGAACGCGTTGGGCAGAGCCGTCAAGTTTGCCGTTCAATTCGGGGATAACCAGACCGATGGCTTTGGCGGCGCCGGTGCTGTTGGGCACGATGTTGAGCGCGGCGGCGCGGGCGCGGCGCAAATCGCCTTTGCGGTGCGGCGCGTCAAGGGTGTTTTGGTCGCCGGTGTAGGCGTGGATGGTGGTCATCAGGCCTTCGACTACGCCGAACTCTTTTTGCAGGACTGCCGCCATCGGGGCAAGGCAGTTGGTGGTGCAGGAAGCGGCGGAAATGACGGTTTCGCTGCCGTCCAAAATGTCTTGGTTCACGCCATATACGACGGTTTTCACGTCATTGCCGCCGGGCGCGGAAATAACGACTTTGCGCGCACCGGCGCGGATGTGGGCTTCGGCTTTGGTTTTGCTGGTAAAGAAGCCGGTACATTCGAGGACGACGTCTACGCCCAATTCGCCCCAAGGCAATTCTTCAGGATTCGGATTGGCGAAGACTTTGATTTCTTTGCCGTTCACTACGATGGCATCGTCTTTCAATTCGGCAGTACCTTGGAAGCGGCCTTGGGTGCTGTCGTATTTGAAAAGGTGCAGCAGCATATCGGCAGGGGTCAGGTCGTTGACGGCGACGACTTCGATGCCTTTGGCTTTTTCAATTTGACGCAATGCCAGACGGCCGATGCGGCCGAAACCGTTAATCGCTACTTTGATGCTCATTTTGATACTCCTGTCAGTAGGGAAAGGGATAAATTTCAATAAGGGCTATTGTATCCTGAAATAAAACTACTACCTAGAATTACACGATGCTACTTTTAAAATGTTTGATTTAAATAAAAAAACCGTGAAATAGGTCGTCTGAAAATGCAGATTGGTACGGTTTGTCTCCATATTTGGGGATAAATTTTGGTTGTTTTTAAAATTAATATGTAATTATTTAAAAAAATGATAATGGTGATGAGTGTATCCCCGTTTTGTGGATAACCTTATTACTGATTGTATAATCAAATTGTTGCATTCATTTAAAGGCTGCGTTCAAGTTTTGTTTTTTATGAGAACAAAGTCGGATAATCTGTAATCGTTTGAATTTTTCTGTGGATAAAATCGGATTTTTCCACTCGGATTACACAGTATATTGTGGATAATCTTACCGGTACAAAGGGTCGTCTGAAAAATCTATGGTTCTGAAACACCTACATTAGCAAATACTATTAAAAATAATGGATTATTTTTTCCTTTTTATCGTATTATCCAAACATCAAACCAATTATTGAATAAGGAGGCGGTTTATGCTGCAACGAACTTTGGCAAAATCCATCAGCGTAACCGGCGTCGGGCTGCATTCGGGCGAACGGGTCGCGCTGACCCTGCACCCCGCGCCTGAAAACAGCGGGATTTCCTTCCGCCGTACCGATTTGGACGGCGAAATGGGCGAAACCATCAAACTTACGCCCTACCTCATCAACGATACGCGCCTGTCGTCCACCATCGTAACCGACAAAGGCGTGCGCGTCGGCACGATCGAACACATCATGTCCGCGCTGTCTGCCTACGGCATCGACAATGCGCTGATTGAGTTGAACGCGCCCGAAATCCCGATTATGGACGGCTCCAGCCTGCCGTTTATTTATCTTTTGCAAGATGCGGGCGTTGTCGATCAAAAGGCGCAAAAACGGTTTTTGAAAATCCTCAAACCTGTCGAAGTCAAAGAAGCGGGCAAATGGGTGCGCTTTACGCCGTATGACGGCTTTAAAGTGACGCTGACCATCGAATTCGACCATCCGGTTTTCAACCGCAGCTCGCCCACTTTTGAAATCGATTTCGCGGGCAAGTCCTACATCGACGAAATCGCGCGTGCGCGCACCTTTGGCTTTATGCACGAAGTGGAAATGATGCGCGCCCACAATCTCGGGCTGGGCGGCAATTTGAACAACGCCATTGTGATTGACGACATGGACGTTTTGAATCCGGAAGGTTTGCGTTATCCCGACGAGTTCGTCCGCCACAAAATCCTCGATGCCATCGGCGATTTGTATATCGTCGGACACCCGATTATCGGCGCATTCGAAGGCTACAAATCCGGCCACGCCATCAACAACGCTTTATTGCGCGCGGTTTTGGCGGACGAAACCGCTTACGAATGGGTGGAATTTGGTGACAACAAGAATTTGCCGTCCGCCTTCCACGAGCTGCCGGCGGCTTGAGATAAGACGGTGTACAAAAAGGTTGTGGATGATTGTTTATCCACAACCTTTTTATTCAATAAAGGTCGTCTGAAATCTTGATTTTAAGTTTTCAGACGACCTTTCAATAAAACAAAACCATCTTCCGCCAATATTTCAGACATGATTATCCACATGGCTATCTAATCTATCCTTCTGAAAAATAAAAAGATTATATTTTTTCTCAAATTTTATACACAATTTATCCATAGCTTTTCTCCAGCAATAAAAAAGGTCGTCTGAAAAACTGAAGTTCAAAGCATGTCGCGTAAGGCGAATTGTTGGGACAATGCGCCGATGGAAAGCTTCTTTGCGGTGTTGAAGACGGAGTGTTTCTATAACGCAGGTGAATTGACGGTAGATGAATTGATGAAACAGATAGACGATTATATAGACTACTACAACCGGGAGCGTTGCAGTTTGAAGTTGAAAAAGCTGAGTCCTGTCGCATACAGAACCCAGCTTGCACAGAGCGCCTGAATAGGCTTTTATGACTGTCCAAGATTTGGGGGCCAGTTCAAAATTTTCAGACGACCTTTTCAACGTTTTAAGAACGAATCCGTTTCAACACTTCTTCCTTACCGATTAATGCCAACACGGCATCAACGCTGGGGGTTTTCGCTGTGCCGCAGACGGCGAGGCGCAGGGGCATGCCGAGTTTGCCCATTTTGATGCCTTCTTCGTCGCAGAAGGGTTTGAACAGGTCGTGGATGGCTTCGGCGTTCCAGTCTTCCAGCCCTTCGAGGCGTTCGGCGAAGCGCAGCATACGGGCGGCGGCTTCGTCGTCCCAATGTTTCTGCACGTCCGCTTCGGCGGGCGTTTGTTTGACGTAGAAGTAGAGGCACTCGTCGGCGAGCGTGTTCAGGTCTTGGACGCGGTCTTTGACCAGTGCCAACACGTCTTCCAACGCGGGTTTTGCCGTGTCATAAATGTCACGCAGGGCAAGGCGGGGTTTAACAAGTTCGGCGAGTTTTTCGTTGGGCGTGATTTTGATGTGTTCGCCGTTAATCCAGTAGAGTTTCTTCAAGTCCATGCGGCTTGGAGACGGGGAAACATCTTTCAAATCAAACCATTCGATGAATTGTTCCATCGTGAAAAATTCGTCGTCGCCGTGCGCCCAGCCCAAACGCGCCAGATAGTTGAGCATGGCTTCGGGCAGGATGCCCATCGCGCCGAAATCGGTGATGGCGACGGTATCGCCGCTGCGTTTGGAGATTTTTTTCCCTTGTTCGTTGAGAATCATGGGCAGGTGGCCGTATTCGGGCAGGTTCGCGCCGATGGCTTTTAAGATGTTGATTTGTTTCGGGGTGTTGTTCACATGGTCGTCGCCGCGGATAACGTGGGTAACGCCCATGTCGTAGTCGTCCACCACGACGCAGAAGTTGTAGGTCGGCGTGCCGTCGGCGCGGGCGATAATCAGGTCGTCAAGTGCTTCATTGGGGATAGAGATTTCGCCTTTGACCAAGTCCGTCCATTTGGTCACGCCGTCCAGAGGCGTTTTGAAACGGACAACAGGTTGCACGTCGGCAGGGATTTCGGGCAGGGTTTTGCCTGCTTCGGGGCGCCAGCGGCGGTCATAAGTCGCCGTGCCTTCTTTTTCGGCTTTCTCGCGCATGGCTTCCAGCTCTTCTTTGCTGCAATAGCAGTAGTAGGCGGCGCCTTTTTCCAAGAGTTCGGCGATGACTTCTTTATAGCGGTCGAAACGGCGGGTTTGGTACACAACGTTGTCGGCGTTGTCGTAATCGAGACCGACCCATTTCATGCCGTCGAGGATGACGTTGACGGATTCGGCGGTGGAACGCGCCAAGTCGGTGTCTTCGATACGCAATAGGAACTCGCCTTTGTGATGGCGGGCAAACGCCCATGAAAACAAGGCGGTGCGCACGCCGCCGATGTGTAAGTAGCCGGTGGGGCTGGGGGCGAAACGGGTTTTGACGGTCATGATGGCTCCAGAATCTTTTAAAACGGATATTTTACTGTTTTTAGACGGAATCGGACAATGAAAGGTCGTCTGAAAACTGAACTGGCCCCCAA
>NZ_KV789599.1:0-2920 GCF_001807625.1 Neisseria sp. HMSC03D10 | reverse complement strand
AGCAGAGGCTGAGACAATGAACACGTTCTAAATCGACACCTGTGCCGATGGAGACATAGAGCGCACTGCAGTCCTGCCGCCATTCCGGTTCGTTCATCAGGCTGCGCCGCATTTCGTTGATGCTGTTGCCGTATCTGAGGCGGGCTATCCAGCGTTCGCCGAAGTCGTACCAACGGGCTAGGCGGTTGTACATGTTCATGTATTTGGCGTTGTCGCCCGTTACGTTGTCGGAGTCGAGGCACAACAGGATGCCGTCTTGTTCGGGCGGAAGCGGGTTTTGCAGGGCGGGTTTGAGTTTTTGGATGAGTTTGGCGGAAGGCATGGTGCTTCTCCTGTTGAGGGTTGAGCGATGCGTATTTCAGGTCAGGATTCGGCAAAACCGTTAAAGCATTGGATTCATCTGTCCGATTTATCCGGCGGGGTCGTCTGAAAGCTTGAGTGGATGGGGAACAGGCGATTTTCGGGTGGCTGCGCCGTTGCTATGTTGATTGAAATAAAGGCCGTCTGAAATCGTGTTTCAAACGGCCTTTTGACATAGTTTAATACAAGAGGGGATTAGAACTTGCTTTTGATGTCGTCAATCAGGTTTTCGGCTTTTTCTTTTGCCTCGTCAACCAGATGTCCTGCTTCTTCTTTGCCTTTTTTCAATACGTCGCTTGCTTTTTCCTCAATGTCGGCGGCAACTTCTTTGACTTTGCCAATGCCTTGTTGGATCACGCCTTCTGCTTGGAGTTTGGAGTCGTTTAACAGTTCTCCGGCTTTTTCTTTTACATTACCGCTGATTTGGTCTAATTTGCCGCTCATGATTCATTTCCTTGATGTTTATATTGATCGAGGACCCACTATAGTCTAATCAACAGCTTATTGCAACTTGAGGGGTCGTCTGAAAATCTGTTTCAACAAAATGAAAACCGTTTTTCAGACGACCTGAATCATTTGCCCTTATCGTTTATCAAACCGTTTTTCTGCAAATAATCCCGCGCCACGTCCGCCGGTTTTTCTCCGCCTACTTTCACGCGGTAGTTCATTTCGGTCATTTCGGCTTCGCTGATTCTGCCTGCCAGTTTGTTCAATGCGTTCACGATGTCGGGATGCTGTTCGGCAAACTCGGTTTTCATCAGCGGCGCGCCTTGGTAGGAGGGAAAAAGGGCGATGTCGTCTGAAAGGACGGCGAGGCGGTATTGTTTGAGGTCGCTGTCGGTGGAATAGGCCTCGACGAGGTCGATTTTGCCGTTTAGGAGGGCGGTGTAGCGCAGGGCGGGTTCGAGTGTCGAGAGGTGGCGAAACTGTATGCCGTGTTGTTGCAAACCTTTGTAGCCGTCGGCGCGGTCGGTAAATTCGAGGGTAAAACCGGCGCGGATTTGGTTTTGCACGCGTTTGAGGTCGGATATTTTGTGCAGATTGTGCACGGCGGCGTAGTCCTGGCTGACGGCGAGGGCGTAGGTGTTTTGGTATGCCATCGGCGGCAGAAAGGTCAGCCGGTGTTGTCTGGCAAGCAGGTCTTTGGCGGTTTGGTAGGTCTGTTCGGGGGAAAGGCGGCGGTTTTGTTCTTCGACAGGGACTTTGACCAGACTTTCGAGGACGGTACCGGTAAATTCGGGGTAGATGTCGATTTCGCCGCTGTTTAAGGCGTTGAACAGGAATGAGGTTTTGCCGAAATTGGGTTTGAGCATCACTTGCGCGCGCGGATTATTTTCTTCAATCAACTGTTTGTACATATTGATGAGGATGTCGGGTTCGCTGCCGAGTTTGCCTGCGATGGTGATTTTTTGTGCGGATGGGTTCGTTTGAAAAATCGGTGCCAAACCTATGGCGATAAGGATGGCAAGCAGGGCGGCGGTAATCGGCAGTTTGTGTTTCGACTTTTGCAGTATGCCGATGCCGCCGCTGACCAGTACGGCGAGCAGGGCGGACAGCAACGCGCCGGTAAACGTCATCGCCATGTTGTTGCGGTCGATGCCAAGCAAAATCAGGTTGCCCAAGCCGCCCGCGCCGATGAGCGCGGCGAGTGTTGCCGTGCCAATAATCAATACGGACGCGGTGCGGATGCCGGAAATCATGGCGGGCAGCGCCATCGGCAATTCAATGCGCCACAACGCCTGCCAACGGGATAAGCCGAACGCGGTGTGCGCTTCTTTGATGGCGGGATCGATTTGGCTCAAACCGAGATAGGTGTTCTGAAAAATCGGCAACAGGGCATAGAGCGTCAGCGCAATCAAAACCGGCGGCGAACCGATGCCGACAAAGGGAATTAGCAAGCCGAGTAGGGCGAGGGACGGAATGGTTTGCAGGATATTGGTTACCTGCAAAACACCTTCCGCCCAACGCCGTTTGTCCGCCAGCCACACGGCGAGCGGTACGGCAAGCGCGACGGCGCAAAGCAGGGCAATCAGGGAGAGGCGGAGGTGTTCAAGCGTCGCCTGCCACAGTTCGGCAGGTGGGACGGGAAGGAAATCGGGCATAAGGTGCAAATCAAACAAAAAAGAACTTCACTACAGCAAAAGGTCGTCTGAAACATTTTCAGACGACCTCGGAGGATTATAAGACAGCGTCAAAGCCCCCATCTTCCACCGCCTCAATCAATGCGGCAGGATTGGTTTTCGCAGGGTCGAATTCAATGACCGCATTTTTGTTCTCCAAACTGACTTTGGCTTTGGCAACGCCTTCCGTGTTTTCCAAAATACGGGTAACGCTTTTCACGCAGCCGCCGCAAGTCATGCCGCCGATATTGAGGGTAAGGGTTTCCATAGGATTTCCTTTCTGTAAACGAATCGAGCCTAAAAGCCAATAAAATGTGATGGATTAACAAAAATCAGGACAAGGCAGAGAAGTGCGCCATAGTTCAAGTTCAATCAACTATAACCCCAAATGTAGGGGAAAAGTCAAGCAGGTCGGCGGATTCGCATTTGAAGTGCAACTT
>NZ_KV789598.1:0-2071 GCF_001807625.1 Neisseria sp. HMSC03D10 | reverse complement strand
TGAGTGTCCAAGATTTGGGGGCCAGTTCAACAGATTTCAGACGACCTTTTTTATTTTTTGAGAGAAACAGAAATCACAGGATTTGCTTTGACGGCTTGCAAAAGTATCTGTTTGAAACGATACGGTGATTACTGTCCAGGCCTTTAAACTTAATCGGCATTACTCCGCCCAAATCACCGTTTCCGACGCATCGCGGCGCGGTTTCGGGGTGATGTCGCGCACACGGTAGCCGAAGGTTGCGGCGACGGACAAGCCGTAATGTTCAGGGTCGAGCAATCCGGCCTCGGCAAGGATTTTTTCCACTGCGGCATATTCCATGCCTTCAATGGCGCAAGAATCAATACCGAGCATCGCCGCGCCGGTGAGCATATTGCCCAGCGCGATGTAGGTTTGCTTGCTTGCCCAGTCAAACAGGGCGCGTTCGTCGTCGGCGATGGGCATATCGTGGGTTTGGAAACGGCGGTAGCGTTCAAATGCGCCCGCCCGTTCTTCGGCAGTCAGACCGCGTCTGTCCATCAATTCTTCAAAAGCGGGGCTGTCGTAGCGGGCGTGTTTTCGTGCCAATAGGAAAACGACATGGCTGGCATCCGAAATGGAAGCCTGCATCCCCCAGGCAAAGGGTTTGATTTTTTCACGCAATGCCGCGTTCTGCACAACCACAAACTGCCACGGCTCGCAGCCGACGGAGCTGGGCGAAAGCCGTCCGAAGTCAAGGACGGCGGCAAAATCTTCGGCACTGATTTTGCGCGCGGGGTCGTAGTAGCGGACGGAAACGCGGCGTTTGAAAATTTCGAGGGCTTGTTCGCGGGTCAGTATCATGATGATTCCTTTGATTGAGTATGGAAAGGGCTTCCTTTCGGACAATCAGAATGGTCAAACGTTCGCAAAGATTGCAACACCAGCGGCAGCGAAACCGTTTGACGGTTGTGTGCAGAAAGGTAGGCGGCGTTAATCAGCTCCAGCGATTTCAAGCCTTCGCGTCCATCGACAATAGGCTCGGCTTTGCCGCGCAATACATCGACAACATTTTGATAATACAGCGGATGCCCGAAACCGTACACCGATGTGGTTTCGTAATTGGCGGTTTTGACCTGTTCGTCGTAATCGCGTCCGTCGGCAAAATTCCATTCCTGAATTTCGTTCACCGCCATGCCGCCGATACGTACCGTGCCGGTTTCGCCCAAAATGGTAATCGAGCCTTCGAGGTTTTTCGGGTAGGTGCACATGGTTACCGCCATCGAACCGAGCGTGCCGTCGCGCCAACGGAGGTTCATCACGCCCGTGTCTTCGGCTTCAATTTTGCGGTGGGTCGCAATCATCGCCTGCACTTCCTCCACCGGACCGATGAGCCATTCCATCAAATCGACGTAGTGGCTTGCCTGATTCATGAACGCGCCGCCGTCCAGCTTCCAAGTGCCGCGCCAACCGCCTCCTTGGTCATAATACGACTGCGGGCGCGTCCAAAAAACATTCAAATGCACCATATAGATTTTGCTGAAGCGTTGTTCCGTGACCGCGCGTTTGAGCAGTTGCAGCGTGGCGTTCAGACGGTTTTGTTTCACGACAAACAAGCGTTTGCCCGCTTTGTCGGCAACTTCGACCATGCGCTCGCCGTCAGTAAAACAGGTAGCCATCGGTTTTTCGGTGACAACGTGAAAACCCGCTTCCAACGCCTCAACTGCCTGTTCGGGATGCAAACCGGACGGCGTGGTGATGACGATTACGTCGGCATCGGTTTCGGCCAGCATGTCGGTATAGCGGGCATAGCCTTTCGCACTGGTGCGCTTGACCGCCGCTTCAAGCGCGGCAGGATCGATGTCGCACACGGCAACGAGTTCGCAATCTTCTTGCAATACTTCAAACGAACCGAAATGGTTGTTGGAAATACGGCCGCAGCCGACTAAGGCGAATTTGATTTTGCGGTTTTGAATGGTTTCAGACATTTTCAGACAATGTTCGCATATGTAAAGGGAGATGAAGTATAGTGAAGTTTTTGTGAAGAAGTATAGGTGGGAAAGTGTAAAAAAGGTCGTCTGAAAAGTGAACTGCACCCCAAAAGTTGGACATCCCC
>NZ_KV789597.1:0-3635 GCF_001807625.1 Neisseria sp. HMSC03D10 | reverse complement strand
GAGTGTCCAAGATTTGGGGGCCAGTTCAAACCCGCCAAATTGGTTTTCAGACGACCTTTATGCTAGGGTTTTCAAACGACTTTTGAGATCGTCTGAAAGTTTGAAACAATGGTTTGAACGGCAAACAACGCGTGCGTGCGTACTGCACACACCCTGCACGTCGGTTTTAAAGTCTGTGCTGCCCGCAGGTAGAGTGTGTGGCGTAGCCACGCACGCGGTTGGGGTGGATGCAGGCTACGCTTGCTGTTAAATAAAACAAAAGCATAATTTCCAATCCTATAAAATTCGTTATTGGCGATAAGAAAAGTAACGTGGGTATTGTCTCCTCTAACAAGCTCAAACAACCAAAAACAGGTGGCTTTTAGATTGATAAGTAAACCGTATCTATACTTGACTTGAGACCGTCAATTTTCAGACGACATCCAAGGTTGTCTGAAAATTCAAACTGCAAAATCAATATTTGTTTTCAGGCTGCCTTTTTAATACAATCCGTCCATGCTTTTCAAAGCGATTAGCGGCGGCTCTGCGTGTTTAACGGCAGGCAGAACTGTGCGGGCGGCGTGCCGATTCCGTATCCTGCGCTACGAAAGTGGCGGAAAGCAGAAAACCAAAGGCAAAAGCGTGTTTCGTCTAGTGGGAAAGACGGCGGGCATAGGGTCCGCAAACATGGGTTCAAATCCCATAACACATCGCTGATGGAAGTGTTTAGCTCACACGGTAGAGCATCAGAATTTCATTCTGACGGTAGCGGGTTCGATTCCCGCAACACAAGCATTTGAATTAGCTCATTGGGTAGAGCAAAGGACTCATAATCCTTATGTAACAGGTTCGATTCCTGTATTCAAAACCAAGCCTGTCGGGGCTTTATCCGACACTATCCTTTCACGATAGAAAAATGGTTTGTAAAACCGACATTTATTGGTCTCAAAAACCAAAAACGCAGTACCGCAACCTGCTGCTGCCGCTTTCTGCGCGGTGCGGCGTCGGACGGCGTTTCAGGCAGCCTGCACCATTGGGGTCGTCTGAAACCTATCCGCTACCACACCGCAAGGACAACGGGCAAGGCTTGCGGCCCGGCTGACGCAAAGGCGGGCATGTTACCGGCGCACGGCAAAACGGTTTAGGCAAGATGTGAAACTTAAGCCCTGCGCTGCTTTCATGCTCCCCGATGCACACACGGGTCCGCCGCCTTTGGCTGTTGCACAAGCGGCAGCGGCAGGTTGCCCCTATTTCTTTGGGTTGCCGTTTTCAGGCGGCCTGAAACGGGATTTGGGGCAACGGAAATGCCCAAGCCCAATCCATTTTAAAAAGGAAACGTCATGTTCAAAAATTTCGTCGTCAAACCCACCGAACGCCTTATCGTTCTGCTGGACGGCAGCCTGCACACCGTTCTCAATGCGGGGAAACACACCATTTGGCATTGGGGCAAGGAAATTGAAACACACAAACAGGACGCGACCGTGCTGCATGTGCAGTGGAACGGCATCGGCAGTTTGTTGAAAATCGTTTCGGAACGCAAAAAGGCGGAAAAATTCCTGCAAATTGTCCATAACCCTGCCGGACACAATACACTGGTATGGCACGATGAAATGCCCGTGTTTACCATGACCGACACTACGGACTATTGGGCGTTTTTCCGTCCTGAAAAAGGCGAATTGAATACGCTCACATTGGCGCACAACGAATACTGGCTGCCTGAAAACGTGCAAGAAACGCTGCTGTTGCGCAACCAAGTGCCGTCAAACTGCGAGAAATTTGTCGTGGAGCAACACGAACGCCTGCTTATCCGCATCAACGGGCGTTTGCAGCGCGTGCTGGGCGAAGGGCGGTATCTGCTGCAAAGCAAGGCGAGAGCGAAAAATAACGAAATCGAAATCGAACGGCAACACACTGCTAACGCAATGTATCATCAATGGGAAGACGCGCAGAAATGGGCGAAAGAGCAGCCTGAAAATCCGCAATGGCTGGTGCTGGAAAGCCCTGTGGGGCAAAACACGTTGGCGTGGCATCAGGATTTTGGCGCAAAGGTTGTGGCAAGCGGCGAACACGCAGCGTTTTGGCTGCCGGAAAATGGAGAAATCGAAACGCACACGCAGCCGAAAACCGAATACTGGCTGCCCGAAAATGTGCAGGCTGCTTTGCTGGCGCACGCCACGTTGGACAAACCCCTGCAAAAATATACCGTTAAAGCCAACGAACGCCTGCTAATTACCGAGCGCAACCGCCTGATGCGCGTGCTGGGCGAAGGCGATTATGTGCTGCTGTTGGGCGAGGAACATAAAGCCCTGTTTGCCGATACAGGCATACCCGTTTACGAAAACACGGCGCAACTGGCGCAATGGGCGGCGCAAAATCCCGAACTCGCAGCGGCGCATTGGCAGCGCGTGGAAGCCGGTGAAAACGAATTGCTGCTGTGGTCGCAAAACGGCAAGCTGCAAAACCTGATCCGCCCCAAAGAAGCGGCGTGGTTCTGGCGCGAAGCGGCGCAGCCGTATGAAATCCAACGTATTGATTTATCACAAGGTTTGGCAATCGATGCGGATATAGTGAAGCAGTTGCAGAACATTAATTTCGGCGGCCATCCTGTGTTCAAAAATGCAGTGCATACGGTAAACGTACCCGAACACCATCAGGGATTGGTCTATATCGACAACGTGCAGCAACCGCCCCTGACTCAGGGTCGTTACCACTATTGGCTGGTAAACCAGACGGTCGGCAGCCAAGTGGCGGATTTGCGTTTGCAGACTTGCGAAGTATCGGGGCAGGAGCTGCTGACTGAAGATAAGGTTACCGTACGCGCCAATGTGGTGTGCAACTACCGGATTACGGACGCGCCCAAATGGTTTGCTCAGCATCAATCGCCCGAAGAATATCTCTACCGCGAATTGCAGTTTGCCATCCGCGCGCTCATCGGCAGTAAAAGTATGGACACACTGTTGGCGGACAAACAGGGCTTGGATACGGAGCTGACCGCGCTCATCCGCGCCAAAGTGCCGCAGGGCGCGGAAATCGACAGCGCAGGCGTGAAAGACATTATCCTGCCGGGCGAAATCCGCAGCATCTTAACGCGCGTAGTGGAAGCCGAAAAATCCGCCCAAGCCAACAACATCCGCCGCCGCGAGGAAACCGCCGCCACACGTTCGTTGCTGAACACCGCGCGCGTGATGGAGGAAAACCCGACCGCCCTGCGTCTGAAAGAATTGGAAACATTGGAAAAAGTTACCGAGAAAATCGACAAGATTTCCGTGTACGGCGGATTGGACGGCGTGTTGAAAGGCTTGATTAATATTCAGCAGCCGAAATAGGATTTTTGGCCGTCTGAACACGCCGCACGGTACAAAAGCAGCCCGCACTTTAGAGATTTGGAAGTGCAGGCTGCTTTTTTGAGCTTGGGGAAGAAGATAGACAAACCGCCGCGTGCGTACCGCAGTCCCCCCCCCTCCGCATTGGTTTCAAAGTTCGTATAGTCGTAGGCAGAGTGTGTCGCGTAGCCACCGCGGGTACAAAATTTCAAACAACGCGCGCTTGCCAAAGGCACACCCCCTTGTATATCGGAACTCCCGTATCATAGCAACAAACCGCCCGGCCGCCATCCGTACACACCCAAGGCAAACAACCGTTGAGTAGCTTAGGGA
>NZ_KV789596.1:0-741 GCF_001807625.1 Neisseria sp. HMSC03D10 | reverse complement strand
GAAGGTCTGCGCTTTGCGATTCGCGAAGGTGGCCGTACCGTAGGTGCAGGCGTGGTTTCTTCTATCATCGCTTAATTGAAGGATATCGATAAATGGCAAACCAAAAAATCCGTATCCGCCTGAAAGCTTATGATTACAGCCTGATCGACCGTTCTGCTCAAGAAATCGTTGAAACTGCAAAACGTACCGGTGCCGTTGTAAAAGGTCCGATTCCGTTGCCGACTAAAATCGAACGTTTCAACATTCTGCGTTCTCCACACGTGAACAAAACTTCTCGTGAACAATTGGAAATCCGCACCCACTTGCGCCTGATGGACATCGTGGACTGGACTGACAAAACTACCGATGCACTGATGAAACTGGACTTGCCAGCCGGTGTTGATGTAGAAATTAAAGTTCAATAATCGCTGCTTTTGATAGAAAGCCGAATGGTTTATCCGTTCGGCTTTTTGTTATCCATATGTGTTGTGGAAATCAACCGCGCTGTTAGACTTTCGGCTTTTGTTTGAAGAGCTGATTGAGTAGAAATTCGGTATTGTCAAGAATGTTGATAGACGCGGGAAACCTGCTAAGTTCTTGATAATGCTGGATGGTTAATTAAAAAACATTTAATCAAAAACACAGCTGTTTGACGTAGAAAAAGTGTAAACAACGTGACAATTTCCTATATCTAAGGTTGTCTGAAAATCATTGCTCTTTTCGACTACCTTTGTATAGTCAATTAAAATCAAAATAGGACAG
>NZ_KV789595.1:44876-55882 GCF_001807625.1 Neisseria sp. HMSC03D10 | reverse complement strand
TGGGGGAAAGGCTTTTTTGCAAAGGTCTCAACCTACCTGTTCACAGCCTGTATTGCCGTTTTTGCTTGTTAACTTGGCTTTAGCCGATTCTGCATCAGTACATTTATAGGCATTGCCCAAACTATCCATCCAAACGGAAAGTTTGTAATCAGTACCGGTTTTTGGAGTGGCAAAAAGATAATAAGCCCTGCTATTTTTAGCGTCCTTATTTTTCATTTCACCGCTGAAGTCGTATTTGGCAGCGACCTCGGGCGCAGCTTTGTAGGTCTTAACCAATCCCGTATCTCCCTCAATTTCATCTTTTATTTTAAGGGTAGGATTTTTGACTAATTCGGTTTTTAAGGCATTGTTAATAGCAAGCAGTTCCGTATGTGCTTGGGATTGGTAGCCACGTTCGATGTATCGGATATAGGAAGGGTAAGCGATGGTACTGAGGATGCCAATAATGGCAACAACAATCAGCATCTCAACCAGCGTAAACCCTTGAGATTTAGTGATAGACGTATTCATGATTTTATCTATTTATTTTATTCGTTGGCCACATAAGATTGTAGTATAACCACCGTATTTTCGTTTTTTCCCCATGCTTTGGCGGTAACGCGGTAAATGGTACGGTTGTCGGTAGGATTGGTGCTTAGGTATTCGATGATATAACGCGCATCTTTTTTCGCACCACTATTTACACCTGGATATTTTATTCCATTCACATCAATGCATTTTGTTTTCTTTCTATTTTCAGAATTAAAGCACTTATCATCCTCTCGAATCCATGCCTCAACGCTTGAAGTACCGTTGACAGTAATTGTTCCTGCTGCAGTCGCGTAGGTATTTTTACTAACCTGCGCCGCTTTACATAGACCATCAGCACAATCATCAGTAAATGGTTTTTTACCGTCTTCGATTTCATAAATGTGGTTCTCACCTTCACGCAATGCTGCTTCCGCAAGTGTGGTAGCAAATTTATGGTCGGCGTCATTTGTACTGATACGCTGCTCGGTATTATAGGACTGGGTTGCGGTAACGACGAGCAAGGCGATGACGATCATGATCATCAGGACAATGAATAATGCGAAGCCTGTTTGTGCAGAGGCTTTAGCAGGATGGTTTAAAGTAATCGGTCTGCGCATTTGTTTCCTCCGCGTACAGTCGCGTTAATTCGATAGATTTGGACTTCATTTTTATCATTGTTTTTGCCTACATTGATACTGTTACCTCCGTTCAACAGGATCTCGATGGAGGCAGGTGTTTCTTTATTGGAAAATTCTTTAGTATATTTGAATTTTTCGTCTTTTTCCTGACTTGTTCCCTGATTTTGTGCATTTCCAGCAGTGGTGGGGGTAGGGGCTGATGCGGCTTCACTTCCTTCAAAGGTCTCAGGGCATTCTTCAGTATAAAAGTAATGGATGTCCATATTTTTTATTCCCTTAATCAGCAACTGCGGATTACTCCATGTACCGTTGTCAGCCAGTTGGAAACGGTACAAACCTTCTTGCCCATCTACTGTACCAACAGCGTAAGCATTTACCTCATGTTTCATGATTGAGATATTGCCTGCTTGGGAACTATCTGACTTTAAAGCTGCTTTACCATCGGTGATTTTCGTTCCTGGCTTGGTAATGTTAGTACAATTGCTGGCAACTGCAGTTTCTGCAGGCGGATCTTGGGCATCTATGCCGTATTGGAAAATCAGTGCTTTTCCACTCGGTGTAAAGTCCTTTAAGCCTAAAGAGTCTGTTTCTCTGACAGCGGGAAGTATTGATCCAGTACCCTTGAGTTTGAATAAATCTGCGGAACCGAAATCTTGAATAACGACTTGGTCATCGAAGCCTGACATATTGAAACAGCCAAAGTTACCAGCCATACGGGCATCACGCACGATTTGGTTGGATGCATTACGCAAATCCTGTTGGACGTTTAGACGGGAGGTTGCAGCGGTGTTTAGGCTTCGGGCGGTAAAATAGCCTGAGCTGACGGCCAGCAGGACTATCATGCTTAATGCGCTTGCCACAAGGAATTCAATCAGGCTGAAGCCCTGCATACCTGTTTTGACCGGAATGTGTGGGCGGTTTTTATTATTCATTATCTTTCCCTTACGCGTACTTGGTAGGTGTAAACAATAGAGTCTTCGGATTTTTTAATGCCACTTGCCGCTTTATCGCTTTCTGCATCTTTAAGCCATAACACTTTAATAACAGTATCAGCATCTGCCTTTTTGTCACAATGAGAATTAAATGATCCATCGTAAGTAGGCTCTTCATTAGAACTGTCTCGGCAGATTTCATAATGAAATTCGGATTCAGGTAAAGCAGCACGCAAGGCTTGATCGAATTGTGCGATCTGTGCTTTTGCTAAACTTTTTTTGCTCATGCTGGTTGTGGGATCTAATTTTTCGTTTTTGGGATTATCACTAGAGCCGGCAGTAATGTAATAATCAATGTATGTTTTACAAAATCCACGCTGACCATTGTTACGAGTGCATTCTTCCAGCCTTGGATTAATCAGCATACCTTCAACTAAGTTTTGAGTGAGTTGGGATACGATAGTTTGCCCTTCCGCTTCGCGTACGCTGGAAACGGTACGCAACTGGATGGCGAGCAGGGCGAGTACGCCGATTGCGAGGACGAACATGGCGACCAAGACTTCAATTAAAGTCATACCTGCTTGGTTTGGTTTGGAAAAATCTGAATAACGGGTTTTGGCGAAACTTGCTTTACTCGTTTTCAGACGACCTTTTGTATGTAATGTTATGTATTTCATAGGATGGTATTTTTATTTTTTGGGTTCGGGACTTTGAGATTCTGAATATTGGCAAAGGGGTCGCGAATCTGATTTGGCGCAGATTTCGACGCGACCGCTGCTGTCGATAAGGACGATACTGGCGCGGGATTTTTTGGTTTCTTCGGTCGTTGCGGCTTTATCAGTCATACTAATCTTGATATAACCATCGGCGTATTTGAAAGTTGTTGATTTATCGATTGTTTTAGAGGCGGTATAGCCGAATGTGCCGTTGGGCATAAATGACCAAAATACGGCCTCACCGTCATCGGCATTATCTTTTCCAAATGCGACGTGTTGGAATGTATGGGAAACTTTGGCAGGGTCGGTACCGTTGAGGACTATGGAGCGCAGAGAAATATCGCTTGTGTCATTCTCATAGGCTTTGTCTCGGTTTTTATCGGCATAGGCGAGCAGGCCGCTGCTTTTTTGGCTGCTGTCGCATTTGCCGTCAGCCAGGCCGTGTTTTCTAACTTTTACGGGACAGACATAGACAGGGAGATTGAGGCGGACTGCTTCGGCTCGCGCGAAGCGCAAGAGGTTTGCCACCTGCTCTGCCTGACTGGCAGCGCGGCGGGAGGCAATCCATTCGCTCATATTGGGAAGGGCGATAGTGGCCATGATGGCGGTAATAGCGATCACGACCAACAATTCGATTAAGGTAAAACCTTTTTGTTGTGCGTACATGAGTGGTAAAAACGTCTGGAGTTAAGTAATGTGTTTTATCATCCGGCTTAGAATATTTTTATCGCCGGAATTATGCGGTTTGGTTCATTTTAAACGATATTGGGATGGATTGCCTAATAAAATATGAAATTTGCTTGGTTTTCAGGCTGATTTGTCTCAATCTTCCATCAATGCGGATTCGGGTATGTAGGCTGCATTATCGAATTTGGTAAATTGCCCCATCCAAGTAAGGAATACTTTCCCGACGGGACCGTTACGGTGTTTGCCGATAATACATTCTGCGATGCCTTTCATGGGCGATTCTTGGTTATAGTATTCGTCGCGGTACATAAACATAATCAGGTCGGCGTCCTGCTCGATGGCACCGGATTCCCGCAAGTCGGACATCATTGGGCGCTTGTCGGTACGCTGCTCTACGGTACGGCTCAACTGCGACAAAGCAATAACAGGAACTTGCAACTCCTTCGCCAAGGCTTTGAGGGAGCGCGAAATTTCGCCGAGTTCTGAGGCGCGGTTGTCCGAGCGGCCTGAACCTGCCATCAATTGCAGGTAGTCAATCACGATTAAGCCCAATTTTCCGTTGAACTGGCGCGCAAGACGACGGGCGCGGGCGCGCAATTCGAGCGCGGTCAAGCCCGGTGTTTCGTCAATATACATAGGCGCATCGGAAAGCTTGACTACTGCTTCGTTCAGACGACCCCAGTGTTCATCTTCCAATCTGCCTGTTTTCAAGACGCTCTGATCAAGCCTGCCCACCGAACCCAGCATACGCATCACCAGTTGCGCGCCGCCCATCTCCATCGAAAATACGGCGACAGGCAGCTTGCCCTCTACGGCAACATGTTCCGCGATATTGATGGAAAAGGCAGTTTTACCCATAGAGGGACGACCTGCCACAATAATCAAATCACCGGGCTGGAGACCTGAGGTTTTTTTATCCAAGTCGATAAACCCTGTTGACACACCGGTAACTTCATCCGGATTATCGCGTGAATAAAGCATGTCGATGCGCTCGACTACTTCCTTCAAAAGCGCAGGCATTTCGAGAAAACCTTGTTTGGATTTAGCCGTACTTTCCGCAATTTGGAATACCTTGTTTTCCGCTTCATCCAAAAGCTGCCCCGCATCCCTGCCTTGCGGATTGTAGGCACTACGGGCAATTTCGGTACCGACTTCGGCAAGCTGGCGCATGATAGAACGCTCGCGCACGATTTCGGCATAGCGGCGGATATTCGCAGCAGACGGCGTGTTTTGCGCCAAGGTAATCAGATAATTGAACCCGCCCGCCGCCTCTAGTTCTTCGTTACGCTCCAAACTCTCCTGAACGGTAATCACGTCGGCAGGACGACTTTCGTTAATCAGATTGGCGATGGCGCGGAAAATCAGGCGGTGTTCGTGTCGGTAGAAGTCTTCACCGGTAACCACATCGGCGATTCTGTCCCAAGCCGAATTCTCGAGCAAAAGACCGCCCAAAACGGATTGCTCCGCCTCCATAGAATGCGGCGGCAGCGACAACGCGCTGACTTCGCGGTCTTCAGACGACATATCGGGATAATCGTTCATGGCGGCAATCCTAAATGAATGGAAATTGGAATCTGCTATTATAGCGCAGCGCAAGTTTAATTGGTTTTCCTGATTTAAAGCAGGTAAAATAACGATGCTGTCCGGTTTATCCCGAGCAGCGGACACTACCAAAATACAATCATATAAAATAATTTAGGAGCACTAAAATGGAACATAAGCTGCCACAACTGCCTTATGAACTGGACGCATTGTCCCCACATCTGAGCAAAGAGACTTTGGAGTTCCACTACGGCAAACACCATCAAACCTACATCACCAATCTGAACAATCAAATCAAAGGTACCGAATTTGAAAACCTGCCTTTGGAAGAGATTGTAAAAAAATCTTCAGGCGGCGTGTTCAACAACGCAGCGCAAACTTGGAACCATACCTTCTACTGGCTGGGTTTCACGCCTAAAGGTCAAGGCAACCCTTCCGGCGAACTGGCCGCCGCCATCGACGCCAAATGGGGCAGCTTCGAGAAGTTCCAAGAAGCATTCTCCGCTTGCGCGGCAGGTACTTTCGGTTCCGGTTGGGCATGGCTGGTGAAAACCCCTGCCGGCGAATTGGATTTGGTTTCCACTTCCAACGCGACAACTCCGCTGACCACTGAAAACACTCCGCTGCTGACCTGTGACGTATGGGAACACGCCTACTACATCGACTACCGCAACAGCCGCCCCAACTACCTGAAAGGTTTCTGGGAAATCGTCAACTGGGACGAAGTCGCCAAACGCTTTGCTGCTTAAATAATCGGTTGATATGAAAAGGTCGTCTGAAAACTTGGATTTGGGTTTTCAGGCGACCTTTTGTTGTTGCTTATGATTTCCCCGATATTTTAGAAATATTGGAAATGGCTGAAACTTCAGAAACTTGGATTAGTTTCTGGCAATAAGATGAATGGCAGCGCAAGTTTGGTAACACGATATATGCCCGCTTATTTCCATCATAGGCAACCGAAGTAGATGCAATTTGTTTAAACACTTTATAAACGGATTTTAAAAAATAAACGTCGTCTGAAAGATACAGTCTTTCAGACGACGTTGATGTTTCAGACATTGATTAAAACGGCGTGATTAAGCCAAGCCTTTTTTCTCCAGATAGCTTTCGTAATCGCCCAGATAGTGTTCGTAGCCGCCCTTGCCGTCCAGCTCGATAATCTGGGTGGCGAGCGAGGAGACGAACTGGCGGTCGTGCGATACGAAAATCAGCGTGCCGTTGTATTTTTCCAGCGCCATGTTCAGCGATTCGATGCTTTCCATGTCCATGTGGTTGGTGGGTTCGTCCATAATCAGTACATTGGGTTTCAACAGCAGAAGTTTGCCGTAGAGCATACGGCCTTTTTCGCCGCCGGAGAGAACCTGCACTTTTTTCACCACGTCGTTGCTGCCGAAGAGCAAACGCCCCAAAGTGCCGCGGATGACCTGTTCGTCGTCGCCTTCCTGCCCCCATTGGCGCATCCATTCGCTCAGGTTCATATCGACATCGAAGTCGTTTTCATGGTCTTGCGGATAATAGCCGACGTTGGCTTTTTCCGCCCATTTGATGGTGCCTGCGTCGGGGGTGAGGCCGTCTGAATATTCGGGGTTGAACGCACCGGCGAGGAGTTTCAGCAGGGTGGATTTACCTGCGCCGTTGGGACCGATGATGGCGAGTCGCTGGCCGGCTTCGAGGATGAAGCTCAGGTTTTTAAACAACTGGGTTTCAAAGCGTTTGGCCAAATTTTCGACTTCCACCGCCTGACGGTGCAGCTTGGCTTTTTCATCGGCTTCAAAGCGGATATAAGGGTTTTGGCGGGTAGAAGGTTTGACTTCGACCATCTCGGCTTTGATTTTGTCAGCCTGTTTCAGACGACTGGTTGCCTGACGGGCTTTGGATTTGTTGGCGGAGAAGCGGGCGACGAACTCTTGCAGCTCTTGCAGTTTCTCTTTTGCCTTGGCGTTGTCTTTCAGGGCGCGTTCGCGTGATTGAGCGGAAGCGAGCATGTAGTCGTCGTAGTTGCCCGGGTAGATGGTGATGGTGTTGTAGTCCAAATCCGCCATGTGGGTGCAAACTTCGTTCAAGAAGTGACGGTCGTGCGAGATGATAATCATGGTGGAGTCGTATTGGTTCAACACGCCTTCCAGCCAGCGGATGGTGTTGATGTCCAAGTTGTTGGTCGGCTCGTCAAGCAAGAGAACATCGGGTTTGGAGAACAGGGCTTGTGCCAGCAATACGCGCAGCTTGAAGCCAGGGGCGACTTCCGCCATGGTCGCATTGTGCAAATCTTCGGAAATGCCCACGCCGCTCAACAGTTCGGCGGCGCGCGCTTCGGCGGTGTAGCCGTCGTATTCGGCGAACTTGGCTTCCAGTTCGGCGGCTTTCATGTAGTCGTCTTCGGTGGCTTCGGGGTTGGCGTAAATCGCGTCGCGTTCGGTCATCGCCGCCCACATTTCGGTATGCCCCATCATCACCACGTCCAGCACGCGCATGTCTTCGTAGGCAAACTGGTCTTGGCGCAATTTACCCAGCCGCACGCCGTTTTCAATCGCGACTTCGCCCGCAGTCTGTTCCAAATCGCCGCCGAGGATTTTCATGAAGGTGGATTTGCCCGAACCGTTCGCGCCGATCAAGCCGTAGCGGTTGCCTTCGCCGAACTTGACGGATACGTTTTCAAACAGCGGCTTCGCGCCGAACTGCATGGTAATGCCGTTGGTAGAAATCATTATTGGTAAAACCTTTATAAATATAGATAAACAGGGTGTTATAATCGCCGGCGATTGTAGCATATTTTGTATAGGTCGTCTGAAACGGGGCGGAGGAAATGGAAACCGAAAAAATCTATTACGCCGTGATTATTCTGTTGTGCGCCGCATCCATGCTGCTCAGTCCGTTTTTCTACATCCGCCGCACACGTTCAGGCGCAGAATTACGCCACGCACCTCGGCAATGGAAGCCGATTATTATTGCGAATTTGGTGATGATCATTGCTTTGGTGGCATGGTGGATATGGTTTTGATGATTTGATGAAAGGTATAAGAATGAATAAATTGATTTTAAGCACATTACTGCTCGCATTTTCCGTCGTAGCAACGGCATCCCCCGTATTTGAATGTATCGACAAATCAGGGCGTAAAACCTATACGCAGACCGGCGGCAAAAACTGCAAACCGGGCAATATCGGCAGACCTTCGGTTTATACCTCCGCCGCACCGTCCGCACACTCGGCATCAGCAAACGCTGCTTCAGGAAAAGCTCCATCCGAACAAATGCCACCTCCACCAGCCAGCGCAATACCCGGCTCATCTTCAGCGCAAAACGAATTGGCTCAGGCACAGAAAAATCTGGAAGAGGGCAAACAGGTCCGTTATGGCAACGAGCGAAACTACGCCCGCTATCAAGAACGGATTAAAGGTTTGGAGAATCAAGTGAAAGCCGCGCAGGAACGGGTTAATGCGGCAAACAGTATGGGTGGTGAAGGTGAGATGATGCCCGAGTATTGATAGAGAAAAAGATGTCAATAAAAAGGTCGTCTGAAAAACCGTTTCGTTTATTTTCAGACGACCTTTCAATCGGAGGGGCAGGCGCAGCTTTCCGAGTATCGCGGTTAACTGTGCTATTATGTCGATATAAATATTCCGTCCGAAACGCTTATGAACGATGCAGACGATTATTTGGGCAAGATGCCTTTTTTTATTGTATTCCTCGACCCGCTGCACACGGATTTCCACAGCAGCGGCAAGCCTCTGAACGAATACATCGCCCGTCATCCGCTGATGCACGACAAGTTGCACCGCCCCGCTTTTGCCGCCAAAGTGTTGGAAATGGCGGCAAACAGCAGCAATATGCGTGTTTTTGTCCGCAAAGCAGATGCGCTGATTAAGCATCCGCTGCATTATATTGTCCGTAACGGCGTTTTCCGAACCGAAGAGCAGATGTGGGCGTTTATCAATTCGCCCGAAAACATCGCCGCCGTCAAACAACCCTAAAAGGCCGTACCCCCATGCTTTTGTTTATTGATAACTATGACAGTTTCACCTACAACATCGTCCAATATTTTGCCGAACTCGGTCAGGAAGTCGTCGTCCGCCGCAACGACGATATTACGCTCGAAGAAATCGAAGCTTTGAAACCGCAATATCTCGTTATCGGGCCGGGTCCTTGTTCGCCGAAAGAGGCGGGCATTTCGGTCGCTGCCATGCGCCATTTCGCCGGTAAGCTGCCGATTATGGGCGTGTGCCTCGGGCATCAGACGATAGGCGAAGCGTTCGGCGGGGATGTGGTGCGGGCAAAAACGCTGATGCATGGAAAAGTTTCGCCCGTGTTCCATTTGAACAAAGGCATGTTTAAAGATTTGCCCGATCCCATTACCTGCACGCGTTATCACAGCCTTGTCATCGCCCGCGATACGCTGCCCGATTGCTTGGAAGTAACCGCATGGACGGAGGATCAGGAAATCATGGGCGTGCGGCACAAGGAATACGCCATTGAAGGCGTGCAGTTCCACCCCGAAGCCCTGTTGACCGAACACGGACACGATATGTTGAAAAACTTTTTGGAAGAATTTAAAGACTTCCAAGCGTCCGCTGCTTAAACCAAACGTCGTCTGAAAACTTTCAGACGACGTTTGACGTAAAAATACCCGTAAAAAGGATTGAACCATGATTACACCGCAACAAGCCATCGAACGCTTAATCAGCAACAACGAATTGTTTTACGACGAAATGACCGACCTGATGCGCCAGATTATGAGCGGACAGGTGCCGCCCGAACAAATCGCCGCCATCTTGACCGGATTGCGGATTAAAGTCGAGACCGTATCGGAAATCACCGCCGCCGCCGCCGTCATGCGCGAATTTGCCGCCAAAGTGCCACTGGAAAATTCAGACGACCTCGTCGATATTGTCGGCACGGGCGGGGACGGTGCAAAAACCTTCAATATTTCGACGACTTCGATGTTTGTCGCGGCGGCGGCAGGCGCGAAAGTTGCCAAACACGGCGGGCGCTCCGTTTCCTCGTCCAGCGGCGCGGCGGACGTGATGGAGCAGATGGGCGCGGTATTGAACATTACGCCTGAGCAAGTCGCCGAAAGCATCCGTCAAACAGGCTTGGGCTTTATGTTCGCCCAAAACCACCACAGCGCGATGCGCCACGTCGCGCCCGTGCGCCGTTCACTCGGGTTTAGAAGTATTTTCAATATCTTGGGACCGCTGACCAACCCTGCCGGCGCGCCAAACCAGCTCTTGGGCGTGTTCCACATTGATTTATGCGGCATCCTGTCGCGCGTATTGAAACAGCTTGGTTCCAAACACGTTTTGGTCGTGTGCGGCGAAGGCGGTTTGGACGAAATCACGCTGACGGGCAAAACCCGCGTTGCCGAGCTGAAAGACGGAGAAATCCGCGAATACGACATCAGCCCCGCCGATTTCGGTATCGAAATCCGCCGCGATTTGGACGAAATCAAAGTCGCCAACGCGCAAGAGTCTTTGGAAAAAATGGATGAAGTGTTGAGCGGCAAACATGGCGCGGCACGCGACATCGTCCTGCTCAACGCCGCCGCCGCGCTCTATGCCGGCAATGTCGTGCCTTCGTTGGCGGACGGTGTCAAAGCCGCCGAAGCAGCCATCGATTCAGGCAAGGCAAAAGCGAAAAAAGAAGAATTTGTCCGCTTTACGCAGCAATTTGCCAAAGAGTAAGCAAAGGTCGTCTGAAAACGGGAAGCCAGTTTTCAGACGATTTTTTATAGCAACTCTCGAATATTCGGATATTGATAAGGCGTTTATTTATGTTGATGCTTCCTTCAAATCGTCTGAAACCGTTTTTTCAGACGACCCATATCCTCTTAAATCAGATTTAACTATCGGATTTTAATGATAATTGGGAATGTGGTTGCATTGAAGGCGGGGGCGGTTTGTTATATAGTGAAATAAAAAAACAGACCGGATGATTGAGTCGGGGCGTTTTGCGTGCTTTATATAGTGGATTAACTTTAAACCAGTACG
>NZ_KV789595.1:28912-44856 GCF_001807625.1 Neisseria sp. HMSC03D10 | reverse complement strand
TGTCCTGATTTAAAGTTAATCCACTATAAAATAAGAGTTGGTTGGCATTTGTATCGGGCAGGGTTGGGATGATGCGTTGACGGTTGACGGCAGCGTCCGCAGACAGCCTGATATTTCAGAAGATTTTTGTTTCATTTGGGTCTTGGATATTTGTCCTATGACAACAATACAGGCAGATGAGGTGAAGATAATGAACGGTGTAACCAGTGCGCAATTTATTTCCGCAGGCATTCATTTTTATCCCAGATGCGGCTACAAGCGGCTGTCCGAGCAGGCGATCGCGGAGCATTTGAATTCGAATTTGGAAACGTTCAACAGGATGTTTGCCGATAAAGACGAATTTGTGAAGGCGATGTTGATTGAGTACAGCAATCGGGCTTTGGGGCGGGTGTCGTTCGATTTTGCCCAAAATATCGAAGATACGGAGCGGCTGTATCAGATTGTCTGGCGGCTGGCGGTAACGATACGCGAGCATTTGGCGTGGATACACAGGATGCTGCTGGACAGCGAAGAAGGCGTGGATTTGATTACCAAAGCGTTGAAAAAGCAGCATAAGATGCTTGCCTACGGGATGATCCGGCATATCAAGAAGTGCAACGGTAGGGAGGGTGTGTCGGAATTGGAATTGTTGAATCAGTTTGAGTTCCTCAATGGCGCGGTTATCTCGCCGATGATTATGAACACGCGCTACCGTATGTTGGGGATACTGACCGATGAGATGAACGGGCGGCATGAGGATTTGCTGACCGATTCGTCCATCCACCAAAGGATAGATTGGGCGTTTGCCGCGCTGTTTCCGCATTACCGCTCTAAGGCGCGTCCGTTTTGACGATTAAGGTGTAACGCAACATGAAAAAAGCTGTTATTGCTTCTCTTGCCGTCGCGCTGGCTGCGGGCGGTGTGTGGTATGTCCTTCAAAACCAAAAAGAAACCCTGCCGACATGGATCGCGCAATCCAACGGGCGGCTGGAACTGAACCGCATCGATGTCGCCAGCCTGTATCCGGGGCGGGTGAAGGCGGTACTGGTGGAAGAGGGCGCAGACGTGAAAGAGGGCGATATTCTGGCGGAACTGTCGTCTGAAACCAGCAACAGCCGTTTGGAAGAAGCGCGGGCGGCGGAATTGCGGCAAGAAGAGGCGGTCGGGCGCGCCAAAGCTGCCGAAGCGCAGATGAAACAGACGGTTGCGCGCGCGCAGGCGAATGTGGACGCGAACAGGCAGCAGCTGCGCGTGGCGAAAATGGAGCTGGACAATGCCCGTAAATTGCTTGCCGACCAGCTGGTGTCGCAATCGGAAGTTACCAAGCGTCAGGCAGATTATGAGCGCGCTGTTGCAGCAGTCAAAGCAGCCGAAGCGGCACGGGACGAAGCGCAGGCGACGGTAGCGCAAAGTGCCGCCGCGCAAGCGGAAGCGCGCGCCGGTGTCGAACAGGCGAGGGCGGCAGTCAAATCGGCCACATCCGCCAACGATGATATGAACATCCGCGCGCCGATAGCCGGCAGGGTGGAATACACCATTGCGGAAGCAGGCAACGTGGTCGCGGCGGGTTCGAAAGTGGTCAGCCTGCTTGATCCTGCCGATGTTTCGATGAATATTTTCCTGCCGACCGACAGCATGAGCCGTCTGAAAGTCAATGATGATGCGCGTATCCGTTTGGACGGCATTGACGCGGTGTTCCCCGCCAAAATCAAATTTATCGCGACGGACGCCCAGTTTACGCCCAAGTCGGTGGAAACGGTCGATGAACGCGCGAAGCTGATGTTTAAAGTGAAATTGCAAGTGCCGCGCGAAACGGCGGTGAAATACAACCGCCTGCTGAAAGGCGGGCTGACGGGCAATGGTTTCGTAAAAACCGACGCCAAGGCAGCATGGCCTGCCGAGTTGGCGGTGAGGTTGCCGAATTGATAGCGCTCAAATTCGGACGGCCTCAAGTTAAAACAAAGGTTTATGGCTAAAAGAGGTCGTCTGAAAACGGGATTTTGCTTTTCAGACGACCTCTTTCCATTCAAGCATCACCACTATATAGTGATAAAAAGACACGGAAACTATAGTGGATTAAATCTAAATCAGGACAAGGCGACGAAGCCGCAGACAGTACAGATAGTACGGAACCGATTCACTTGGTGCTTCAGCACCTTAGAGAATCGTTCTCTTTGGGCCAAGGCGAGGCAACGCCGTACTGGTTTAAAGTTAATCCACTATAAAAAGAACATCTATCCGGAAGCGCAGCCCGAAGCGTCTCCATCAAATCAGGACAAACAAAATGAAAACCAAAACATGGCGCATTGAAGAAGGTGCGCCTTATCCGATGGGCGTGTCGCTGACTGAGGAAGGGGCGAATTTTGCGCTGTTTTCCATCCATGCCGAAAAAGTCGAGCTGTGCCTCTTTGACAAGGGAAAGGAAACCCGTTTGGAAATGCCTTCGCGGCGCGGGTCGGTGTTTTATGGTTTTGTGCCGGAGGTCGGGGCAGGGCAGCGGTATGGTTTTCGTGTTTACGGGCGTGCTGATGCGCCGGGCGGCTCGTGTTTCAATCCGAACAAATTGTTGATTGACCCGTATTCCAAAAAAATCGACGGCAAACCGAGTTATCGGGACGATGAGGAAATGGCGTGGTTCCGTCCGGAAGACAGGCGGGACAATGCGGCGGTGGCACCCAAAAGCGTGGTGGTGGGCGACGATGATTTCGATTGGGGCGACGACCGCCGCCCGAACCATCCGTGGGGCAGGACGATAGTGTACGAAGCCCATGTGAAAGGCTTTACCAAGCAATTCCCCGATTTGGAACACGCGGGAACGTATCAAGCGCTGACCGATCCGCGCGTGGTTGATTATTTGAAAACTTTGGGCGTTACCGCCGTCGAGCTGCTGCCGGTACACCAGCATTTGGACGAATACCACCTGCAAAAAATGGGCTTGAGCAATTATTGGGGCTACAACACTTATTCCCATTTTGCCGTCGAGCCGTCTTATGCCGCCGATGCCGAATGCGCAGCGGAAGAGTTGAAGCAGGCGGTCAAAGCCTTGCATCAAGCAGGTTTGGAAGTGATTTTGGATGTTGTGTACAACCATACCGCCGAGCAGGACGAAAAAGGCCCGATGCTTTGCCAGCGCGGCATAGACAATGCTTTGTGGTATTGGTTGAAGCCCGACGGCAGCTATGAAAACTGGTCGGGCTGCGGCAATACGTTGAACATCGTCCGCCGCGACGTAACCCGTTGGGCGGCGGACAGCCTACGCTATTGGGCGGAAGCGTTTCATGTAGACGGTTTCCGCTTCGACTTGGGAACGGTATTGGGGCGCGAACCGGATTTTCAGGCTTACGGACGCTTTTTTCAGGTGGTGTACCAAGACCCCGTGTTGGCACGCTGCAAACTGATTGTCGAGGCGTGGGACATCGGCGAAGGCGGCTATCACTTGGGCAATTTCCCGCAGCCTTTTGCCGAGTGGAACGGACGTTTCCGCGACGATATGCGCGCGTTTTGGGTGTGGGAAAGCGGCAATTTAGGTGCGTTTGCCGAACGTCTGGCGGGGTCGTCTGATATTTTCAACCACAGCGGCCGTCATCCTTCCGCCAGCATCAATTTCATCACCGCACACGATGGTTTTACGCTGCGCGATTTGGTCAGCTACAACGAAAAACACAACCATGCCAACGGCGAAGACAACCGCGACGGGCATAACGAAAACATCAGCTACAACCACGGCATCGAGGGCGAAACCGAAGATGCGGCGATTTTGGAAGACCGTTCCTACACCGTCAAAGCTTTGCTTGCCTCGCTGTTCCTTGCCAACGGTACACCCATGCTGCTGGCGGGTGACGAGTTCGGCAACAGCCAACAGGGCAACAACAACAGCTATTGTCAGGACAACCCGATTACTTGGCTGGATTGGCAGCAGGCGGACGAAGCGTTGCAAGGCTATACGCGCGATTTAATCCGCCTGCGCCAAGAAATCAAATTGTTGGGCGATGATGTCTGGTGGAAACAAGAGCGCGTCCGCTGGCTCAATATTCAAGGCGAACCGATGAGCGAGCTTTGTTGGCACAACCGCGGCGCAAAAGCCATGCAGATCGTTTTGGATGATGAATGGCTGCTGTTGATCAACGCCAAACGTAGTCAACAAATATTTAACCTGCCTCAAGGAAGTTGGCAGATTTCTTGCGTACCATCCGAGAAGTTTAATTACAATGCAGACGGCAAGCTGACAGTCGAACATATGGGTATTTGGATTTTGCAGCGTAAGAATACATCGCCGAATATATGACATATGTCATTAATAGGATGTTTTTAAAAGAAAACCCTATTATTTACACTGCCTCGGTTATAATGCCGAAGATGAGTAATAAATTTACCTGATTAACTTTGCTTGACGGAACATAAAGGCATACGGCTTTTCAGACGACCTCAGACTGCCAAAAGATACAAATTCCCCGCTTCATCATCCCATCCCCAACAGAGAAAGGCTATCATGGCTAAGAAAAAACAACCCATTTCAGGTTTTGATTATGTCATGCCGAAACCGGATGCCGAAACCATCCGCAAGTCCATCGTCTATAAATTGATTTTCATTTTGGGCGTCGATCCGAAAGAGGCGACCGAACACCAATGGCTCAACGCCGCCATGCTCGCCGCGCGCGACCTGATTGCGGAAGACTTCCTTAAAACCCGCTGCGCCCACATTGACAACGGCAAACGCATGGTTTACTACCTCTCCATGGAATTCCTATTGGGACGCGCCTTCGTCAACGCTTTGATTAACGAAGGCGTGTATGCCGAATTTGAAGAGGCGTTCAAACAATTGGGTAAAGAGTTCGCCGACATCTGCGAACAAGAACAAGACCCCGGTTTGGGCAACGGCGGTTTGGGCCGCTTGGCCGCCTGCTTCCTCGACTCGCTCGCCACCTTGCGCATTCCTGCCATGGGCTACGGCATACGCTATCAATACGGTATGTTCAAACAAGAAATCGTGGACGGCCAGCAGGTCGAAAAACCCGATTTGTGGCTCGACCAAGATTTGGCATGGCAAATCGGCCGTCCGAACAAACAATACGCCGTCAGCTTCGGCGGACAGGTCATCAATATGGGTGACAAAAAAGAATGGCATCCGAGCGAAGAAATTTCCGCGATGGCATACGATGAAATCATTCCCGGCTACGGCGGCGACGTTGCTAATCCGTTGCGCCTGTGGACGGCTCACGCCGGCAACCGCTTCGATTTGGCAGACTTCAACCGCGGCGATTACGCTTCCGCCGTCCGTGCGCAAAACAGCGATGAAAACATCTCGCGCGTCCTCTATCCGAACGACTCCACCGACAGCGGCCGCGAACTGCGCCTGAAACAGGAATATTTCCTGGTTTCCGCATCCGTACAAGACATCGTGGCGCGCCACAAATGCCGTTTCCCCAGCATCAAAAACCTAGCCGATAAAGTCGCCATCCACCTGAACGATACCCACCCCGTGCTGGCGATTCCCGAGCTGATGCGCATCCTGATTGACGAAGAAGGCATTGCATGGACCGAAGCATGGAATATGTGTTGTAAGATTTTCTCTTACACCAACCACACCCTGATGAGTGAAGCCTTGGAAACTTGGCCGGTCGATTTGATGGGGCGCCTGCTGCCGCGCCATTTGGACATCATCTTTGAAATCAACGCCTACTTCTTGAACGCCCTGCGCGCCATCGGCAACTTCGACGACGACTTCGTCCGCCGCGTGTCCATCATCGATGAGAACAACGGCCGCCGTGTCCGCATGGCATGGCTGGCAGTCATCGGTTCGCACAAAGTCAACGGCGTGGCGAAAATCCACTCCGACCTGATGACCACTTCCATCTTCGCCGACTTTGCCAAAGTGTTCCCAGAACGCTTCACCAACGTAACCAACGGCGTAACCCCACGCCGCTGGATCAACATCGCCAACCCCGAGCTGACCCGTTTCCTCGACAAACACTTGGGCGAACAAGACTGGCGCCTGCATTTGGACAATCTGACCAAGCTCAACGAAAAAGTTGACGATGCAAGCGTGCAGGCAGAATTCGGCGCAGTGAAAAAAGCCGCCAAAGAACGCCTCGCCAAATACATCGAAACCGAATTGGGCATCAAGGTTAACACGGACGCGCTGTTTGACATTCAAATCAAACGCATCCACGAATACAAACGTCAGGCGTTGAACGTGATGCACATCGTCGACCGCTACAACAAAATCTTGGAAAACCCAGATTTCGACTGGCAGCCGCGCGTTTTCATCTTTGCCGGTAAAGCCGCATCCGCCTACTACATGGCGAAAAAAATCATCCGCCTGATTAACGACGTAGCGAAAACCATCAACAACGACGAACGCATCCGCGACCTGATTAAAGTCGTCTATATCCCGAATTACAGCGTCAGCCTCGCCCAAATCATCATCCCCGCCGCCGATTTGCACGAACAAATCTCATTGGCAGGCACAGAGGCATCCGGCACCAGCAACATGAAGTTCGCCCTCAATGGTGCGCTCTGTATGGGTACGCTGGACGGCGCGAACGTTGAAATTCTGGAAAAAGTCGGCGCGGACAACTGCTTTATCTTCGGCAACACCGTTGAACAAGTGGAAGAACTCCGCCGCAACGGCTACGACCCGCTGGGCTACATCGAACGCGATCACGACCTGCGCCGCGTCGTCAACCAAATCAGCAGCGGCACGTTCTCCCCCGAAGAGCCGAACCGCTACAACGACGTCCTGCAACCTTACGGCGATTTCTATCAACTGATGGCGGATTTCCGCAGCTACATTGACACGCAATACAAAGCGGACGAACACTACCGCAATGTTGCCGCATGGCGTAGATCCGCGTTGATCAACATCGCCAATATGGGCTTCTTCTCGTCCGACCGTTCCATCGCCGACTACTGCCGCGATATTTGGTACATCAAGCCGCTGACTTTGAAAGAGCTGCCTAAACACCAATAAAGTGGATATCGATTAAGCAGTAAACAGGAACAGCCGATATGGGAAAATATCGGCTGTTTTTTATTGTGTAATATTTTAAGAGAGGCTCATAATATTATTCTTTTCCAGGAGGATAGGTGAGGATAGGTATTTAGATATAAAATAATTATAAATAAATTGATGTGTTATCCCAAAAGCCTTGATTTGTCCACTCTTTTGACGAACGGCTATTTTTTTGGATTAACGTTAGTTGTATAAATTCAAACACTTATTTACAATACGCAGTTTTGGTTTAAACTGCTAAACCTATATTTCGAATTATCCGAACAATAAAAATTTCAAGGAACATTTATGCCGTTGCTGTCGATTGAATTCGCAGTATTTTTTATTGCTTTTCTGCCTCTTTATTGGGCATTTTTCCGTATGCCGTCGGTGCAGAATGTTTTGCTTCTGCTGGCGGGTATGGGTTGGCTGTATCACTTGAATCCCATCTTTGCCGCCATAATTGCCTGCTATTCGTCCTGCGTGCATCTGCTCGGTCTTTTGATGTCGTCTGAAAAGGAAAACGTGCGGAAATTCTGGCTGGGCTTCGGCGTAGCGGCTGCTTTGGCAGTATTGTGTTTCTTCAAATATTTCGACTTTTTCCGCCCGTTTATCCGCCAATACACGGGGCAGAGCGAGATTGTCGATATCCTGATGCCTTTGGGGCTGTCTTATTACACGTTTCAATCTTTGGCTTATTTGGTGTACTGCTGCCGCCATCCGATGGGCGACCGCTTTACGTGGCATGAGTTGCTGCTGCATTTGAGCTTCTTCCCGACCATTACTTCCGGACCGATTATCCGTGCGGCGGCGTTTAAAAGCATAGACGGCGAACAGGCGGGGGCTTTGGAACAGATTCGGACTGCCGAACCGCGCGCATTGGTCCGCCCTGCGCTGTCGGTGTGCTTGATTTTGCTGGGTATTGCTAAAAAATGGTGGCTGGCGGGTGCGCTGGGAGACGGCTGGGTATCGCCCGTTTTCGAGAATCCCGCCCAGTTTGACGGCTGGGGCGTGTTGTCGGGGGTGTACGGCTATACTTTCCAGCTTTTCTTCGATTTTTCAGGCTATTCGGATTTGGTAATCGGGATGGCGATGCTGCTCGGTTTCCGCCTGCCGAAAAACTTTGCCGCACCGCTGCGCGCGTTCAATATCCGCGACTTCTGGAACCGTTGGCACATCAGCCTTTCCACTTGGATACGCGACTATATTTATATTCCTTTGGGCGGCAACAAACACGGCTTCGTCCTGACGCAGTTCAACTTGCTGCTGGCGATGGTGTTGTCGGGCGTTTGGCACGGCTACGGCTGGAATTTCCTGCTGTGGGGCGCGCTGCACGGCGTGGCATTAATTTTGCTTAACTGCGGCGACAAAATCTTCGGTCGGGACGGCTCACGTCGTCTGAAAATCTTGCGTCCGCTTGCCTGGTTCGTCACTTTCCATTTCGTCTGCTTCACTTTCGTCGTGTTCAACACCGGCAGCCTCGCCGATACGCAGATGGTATTTGATGCCTTATTTGCCAACGAAGCAGGTTGGGCCGCGCCGAAGCAGGCGGATGTCCTGCTGCTTGCCGCGTTTGGCCTGATGATTTTGCTCTACCCGTATTTGCTTCGCCTGTTTGACGGCGCAGTGGCGGCATTGGAAAAAATGCCGATGTGGCTGTGGTTTATACCGCTGACGCTGGTGTTGGTGTTGATTATCGTATTGGCGCCGTCGGGCATCCCGGGCTTTATTTACGCCGATTTTTAAAAGGACAATCAGAATATGAAACGTTTTATTTCCCTGTTTGCCTCCCTTTTGGTTTGCGCCTTTGGCGCGGCGTGGTTCAGTCAAGATTCCATCAATGCCTATTGGCAGCAAACCTATCATCAGGCTTCGCCGCTGGAGCCTTTGTCCGAATACGAATGGTGGCGCACGGGCGCGAAGCTGCAACAAGACGCATACGCCTTTTCAGACGACCTCAAAGCACGTTTGGCAGGACAGCCTGTGATTGCCGAACCGGAACCTCAAATTGCTGAAAACGACGGGTCGTCTGAACAAAATGCGCAGCTTAATGCGTCCGAACCGCACGAAAAAAACCGTCCCGCCGACGGACGTCAACCCCAAACGGCACAAAACGGCGGACAACCCGAAGCACATCGTCTCCCCATTACCCCACCTGCCAATATCGTTCTCGGACAAGGCGACAAAGTCTTTTTTGCCGGCGACTCGATGATGCAGGGCGTTGCACCTTTTGTTGAAAGAAGCTTGAAAAAACAATACGGCATCCAGTCGGTGAACCTAAGCAAACAAAGCACCGGATTGTCCTATCCCAAGTTTTTCGACTGGCCGAACACCATTGAGCAAACGCTGAAACAACAAACCGACATCCGCCTTCTGGTCGTTTTCCTCGGCCCCAACGACCCGTGGGACTTCCCGAAAGGCAAAAAATACCTGAAATTCGCCTCGCCCGAATGGTCGGAAGAATACCTCAGCCGCGTCAACCGCATCCTGGCCGCCGCCGAACAACACCATGTGCAAGTCATTTGGATGGGCATCCCTTATATGAAACAGGCAAAACTTAACAAGCAAATGCGATATCTCGACAAACTTTTAGCAGACGAGATCAGTCCAAAAGCCCTGTGGATACCGACCGACAAACTCCTCAGCAACGGCTCGGACACCTACGCCGACTCCGTCAACATCAATGGAAAAATCATCCGCTACCGCAGCAAAGACGGCATCCACTTCTCTGCTGAAGGACAAAAACTGCTCGCGGATAAAATCATGGAGAAAATCGTTTTTCAGACGACCCCTGAAATGAACGGCGAAGAACGCACGGAACAATTATCCGCACGTTAAGCCCGTATCGGCAGCAAAAGGACGGCGTTTAGTTTATCCAATGCCGTCTTTTTCGTTACAATAGCCCTCCGCCGCGTCAAAAGACGTCGTCTGAAACCACACACAGGAAACTCATGAACATCAAAACCCTGTCCGTATCCCTTACCGCATTGTGCCTGTCTGCCGCTGCCCCCGCCGCCGATATGCTGCTGGAAAACTACGGCAGCAGCCGTCCCACATGGCTCTCCAAGCTCAAAAAACTCGACCGCAGCTCGGACGGCAAATTCCGCATCCTTCAAATCGGCGATTCACACACCGCCGGCGACCTTTTCACCGAACAACTGCGCCTGCGCCTCCAACAAAAATGGGGCGACGGCGGCATAGGCTGGGTTTATCCTTCGAGCGTCAAAGGACAGCGCAGCGCAGCCGTCCGCTATGACGGCTCATGGCAAACCGTCAGCAGCCGCAGCGTTTCAGACGACTTCCCCTTAGGCGGCATCATCGCCAAAGCCAACGGCAGCAGCGTTACCATCAGCGCCAAAGACGGCAGCAGCGGCGAGAAGCAGATTTCCGTCTTCGCCAAACCCGTCCTGCCCGAACAAACCCTGTCATTCAACGGACGCGAAGTTCCCGCCGGAAGCAGCGGCTGGCAAATCATCCGCAGCAACGGCCGCCTGCCCCTGACCCTCAGCAGCTCCATGCCTTGGGACATCGGCTACATCAATATCGAAAATCCTGGACGCGGCGTAACTGTTTCCGCACTCGGCATCAACGGCGCGCAACTGACCCACTGGTCCAAATGGCGTCCCTCTTGGCAGGATGACCTTGCCCAAACCCGCGCCGACCTCGTTATCATCGCCTACGGCACCAACGAAGCCTTCGCCCGCGATTTGGACATTACAGCCACCGAACAAAGCTGGCGCAGCTACATCCGCCAAATCAAACAAAGCCTGCCCGACGCAGGCATCCTGATTCTCGGCGCGCCCGAATCTCTGAAAAGCACTTCAGGAAGCTGCGGCACACGCCCCGCCACCTTAAGCAGCATCCAACAAATGCAGCAACGCATTGCCCGCGATGAAAAAATCATGTATTGGTCGTGGCAGAACGCGATGGGCGGCGAATGCAGCATGAAAAGCTGGATGAGCCAAGGCCTCGCCGCTAAAGACGGCGTCCACTTCTCAGGCAAAGGCTACCGCCAAGCCGCCGACCGCCTCGCCGACAGCTTGATACAAATGGCGGATTAAACAATAAAGGTCGTCTGAAAATTTTCAGACGACCTTTTGCTATGTTCGGGTTATCTCTACGCTTTCGTTTAAGGTTGCAAAGCGCAGGCAAAACAGAACGCAGCTCCCTTTGAATCTTAAATATCAAGCCGAATCATGATGCGGACGATAAAGAGGGTCGTCTGAAAGTGGGAAAAGGGGCTTATTCACATTTTCAGACGACCTTTGCTTGATGGATGGAGGTTTTACGGCTTCCTTTATCCGTTTCGGAATAAGCAATATAAAAAAGTATTCTTTGTGTTTGCCGCAATTTCACTTAGAATGCGGCTCTTGCACACTTTTTCTTCAGGAGAGGATTATGTTGAAAAAATTCGTACTCGGCGGCATGACCGCATTGGTTTTGGCAGCCTGCGGCGGAGAGGGCGGCAGCGCGTCTTCTTCTGCTCCCGCCCAATCTGCCAACGCTTCCGGTTCTTTAATCGAGCGTATCAACAATAAAGGTACGATTACCGTCGGTACCGAAGGCACTTACGCGCCGTTTACCTACCACGACAAAGACGGCAAGCTGACCGGCTACGATGTGGAAGTTACCCGCGCCGTTGCCGACAAACTGGGCGTGAAAGTCGAATTTAAAGAAACGCAATGGGATTCGATGATGGCGGGTTTGAAAGCGGGACGTTTCGACGTGGTGGCAAACCAAGTCGGTTTGACCAGCCCCGAACGCCAAGCGACATTCGACAAATCCGAGCCGTATAGCTGGAGCGGTGCGGTCTTGGTTGCGCGCAAAGACAGCAACATCAAATCCATTGACGACATCAAAGGCGTCAAAACTGCGCAATCCCTGACCAGCAATTACGGCGAAAAAGCCAAAGCGGCAGGAGCGGAACTCGTACCAGTGGACGGTTTGGCGCAATCGCTGACCCTGATTGAACAAAAACGCGCCGATGCGACTTTGAACGATGAGTTGGCAGTTTTAGACTATCTGAAGAAAAACCCGAATGCGGGCGTGAAAATCGTTTGGTCTGCTCCTGCCGATGAAAAAGTCGGTTCCGGCTTGATTGTCAATAAAGGCAATGATGAAGTCGTAGCGAAATTCAGCACGGCAATCAACGAGCTGAAAGCTGACGGCACGCTGAAAAAACTGGGTGAACAATTCTTCGGAAAAGACATCAGTGTTAAATAATTTTCTTGCTTCGCTGCCGTTTATGACGGAAACACGCGCCGACATGATTGTCAGCGCGTTTTTGCCTATGGTCAAAGCCGGTTTTATGGTGTCGCTGCCGTTGGCGGTGGCGTCGTTCCTGATCGGGATGGTGATTGCCATCGCCGTGGCTTTGGTGCGGATTATGCCTTCGGGCGGCATTGTACGGAAAATCCTGCTGAAACTGGTGGAAACTTATATTTCCATCATCAGGGGGACGCCGCTGTTGGTGCAGCTTGTGATTGTGTTTTACGGACTGCCGTCCGTCGGTATTTTCATTGATCCGATTCCCGCCGCCATCATCGGTTTCTCGCTCAATGTCGGCGCATATGCTTCCGAAACCATACGTGCAGCGATTTTGTCCGTGCCTAAAGGGCAGTGGGAGGCAGGTTTCTCCATCGGCATGACCTATATGCAGACTTTTCGCCGCATCGTCGCGCCGCAGGCATTCCGCGTCGCCGTGCCGCCTTTGAGCAACGAGTTTATCGGCTTGTTCAAAAACACCTCGCTCGCGGCGGTGGTAACGGTAACGGAACTGTTCCGCGTCGCGCAGGAAACGGCAAACCGTACCTACGACTTCCTGCCCGTCTATATCGAAGCCGCTTTGGTTTACTGGTGTTTCTGCAAAGTGCTGTTCCTGATTCAGGCGCGCCTGGAAAAACGCTTCGACCGCTATGTCGCCAAATAAGGGGAAGCCATGATTAAAATCCGCAATATCCGCAAAACCTTCGGCGAAAACACCATTTTGCGCGGCATCGATTTGGATGTGGGCAAAGGGCAGGTGGTCGTCATCCTCGGGCCTTCCGGTTCGGGTAAAACGACGTTTCTGCGCTGCTTAAACGCGCTGGAAATGCCCGAAGACGGACAAATCGAGTTCGACAACGAGCGACCGCTGAAAATCGATTTTTCTAAAAAACCATCGAAGCATGACATCTTGGCGCTGCGCCGCAAATCCGGCATGGTGTTCCAACAATACAATCTCTTCCCGCACAAAACCGCGTTGGAAAACGTAATGGAAGGTCCGGTTGCCGTACAAGGCAAGCCTGCCGCCCAAGCGCGCGAAGAAGCTTTGAAATTGCTGGAAAAAGTCGGCTTGGGCGACAAGGTTAACCTTTATCCCTACCAGCTTTCCGGCGGTCAGCAACAGCGCGTCGGTATCGCCCGCGCATTGGCGATTCAGCCCGAGCTGATGTTGTTTGACGAACCCACTTCCGCGCTGGATCCCGAATTGGTGCAAGACGTATTGAACGCCATGAAGGAATTGGCGCAGGAAGGCTGGACGATGGTTGTCGTGACCCACGAAATCAAGTTTGCGCTGGAAGTTGCCACTACCGTCGTCGTCATGGACGGCGGCGTCATCGTAGAGCAGGGCAGTCCGAAAGAGTTGTTCGACCACCCTAAACATGAGCGCACGCGGAAATTTCTGCAACAAATCCGTAAGGATTCGGCAGATTATCGACATTAAGCCGTTTCGTTACATCAAAGGTCGTCTGAAAACGGATATAGCGGGTTTTGCTAAAACATCCGCCGTTTTCAGACGACCTTTTTTCACTATGGATTCACATTGAAACACTACGGCATCAACGAACGGCGACATCACGCTGTTTTCGCTATAAAATACCGCCTTTCCCATTTTTCCGCCCGTCCATTATTACATCATGATTGAAATCAAAAACCTCACCCTGCAACGCGGTTTGAAAGTCCTGCTCGACAAAGCCAACGCCACCGTCAATCCCGGTCAGCGCGTCGGTTTGATCGGTAAAAACGGGACGGGCAAATCCAGCCTGTTTGCCTTAATCAAGGGTGAAATCACTCAGGACGGCGGCGATATCTCGATTCCGAAAAATTGGCGGATGGCTTCCGTTTCCCAAGAAACACCCGACTTGGACATCTCCGCGTTGGACTACGTTTTGCAGGGCGATGCCGAGTTGCAGGCTTTTCAGACGACCTTGGCGCAGGCGGAAGCGCAAAATGACGGCATGAAGCAGGCGGAATACCATGCCAAATTGGAGGAAATCGACGCTTATACCGCGCCGGCCCGTGCAGCGAAATTGTTGAACGGACTGGGTTTTTCGCAAGAAGAACACAGCCGTCCCGTTAAATCCTTTTCCGGCGGCTGGCGTATGCGCCTGAATCTTGCGCAAGCCCTGATTTGCCGCGCCGATTTGCTCTTGCTCGACGAACCGACCAACCACTTGGATCTGGAAACCGTCTTGTGGCTGGAAAACCACCTTGCCTCTTTACCCTGCACGCAAATCATCATTTCCCACGACCGTGATTTCCTCAATGCGGCCACCACCCAAACCATTGAATTGTCCCAGCAAAAGCTCACGCAATACGGCGGCAATTACGATTTTTACCAAAACGAACGCGCGCAACGCCTGGCGCAGCAACAAGCCGCCTATGTCAAACAGCAGGCGCAAATCAAACATCTGCAATCCTTTATCGACCGCTTCAAAGCCAAAGCCACCAAAGCCGTTCAAGCGCAAAGCCGAATGAAGGCGTTGGCGAAGCTCGAGCGCATCGCTCCCGCGCATTTGGACAGCGAGTTTTCCTTTGAGTTTTACAATCCCGACCATCTGCCCAATCCCTTGCTGAAGTTGGAACACGCTGATTTGGGTTACGAAGGCAAAACCGTCCTGCACGACATTACCCTATCGCTGGAGAGCGGCGCACGTTACGGGCTATTGGGTGTCAACGGCAGCGGTAAATCTACGTTTATCAAAGCGTTGGCAGGAAAAATCAATTTGCTCTCCGGCAGCATCGTCCGTTCCGAAAAACTCAATATCGGCTATTTTGCCCAACACCAGCTCGATACCATCCGCGCCGACCAAAGCCCTGTTTGGCACATTCAGCAGCTTTCTCCCGAAGTGCGCGAACAAGAAATCCGAAATTTCCTCGGCGGCTTCAACTTTGTCGGCGATATGGCGTTGCAGAAAACCGAACCTTTTTCCGGTGGAGAAAAAGCCCGCCTCGCCCTTGCCATGATTATCTGGCAAAAACCGAATTTGCTGCTGCTTGACGAGCCGACCAACCATTTGGACTTGGATATGCGCCACGCTCTGACGCTCGCGCTGCAAAGTTTCCAAGGTGCCTTAATCGTCGTATCACACGACCGCAGCCTGCTTGAAGCCACTACCGACAGCTTCCTCCTGATTGACAAAGGTCGTCTGAAAAACTTTGACGGCGATTTAAACGATTATCGTCAATGGAGGTTGGCGCAGGAAAACGCCACCGCCGCACCTGCCGCTTCCGCACAAAGCCAAAACCGCAAAGACACCAAGCGTATCGAAGCACAAATCCGTCAAGAAAAAGCCCGACGCGGCAAGCCGATACAGCAGAAAATCGACAAAGCCGAAAAAGAAATGGCGCAGCTTTCCGAAATTCAAACGGCATGTGAAACATTTTTGGCACAAGAGGAAGCCTATTCGGACGAAAATAAAACAAAATTACAACAAACCCTCGCACAATTAACAGAAATTAAAGTAAAATTAACACAAATAGAAGAAAACTGGCTTTTGTGGCAGGAAGAGCTAGAGCAAATCCTGACGGAAATCGACGCAGAATTTACACAACTATAAATACTTCGCTGCGATGGTTTCCGTACTTGCCTTCAGAAGCCGCCAAAAAATACAGTTCGGCATGGTCATTTCAGACCGTCGGACTGTATATAGTGGATTAAATTTAAATCAGTACAAGGTGACGAAGCCGCAGACAGTACAGATAGTACGGA
>NZ_KV789595.1:9657-28892 GCF_001807625.1 Neisseria sp. HMSC03D10 | reverse complement strand
CGTACTGGTTTAAAGTTAATCCACTATAAAAACAAAAATAGGTCGTCTGAAAACTCAAACTACGGAAAACTCATGCGTTCACGAATCAAGCAAGGAGCACTTATCGTCGCATCCTCCCTCATTTTGGGCTTATCCCTCCACACCGCAGCAGCCGTCTTCAGCTGCCATTCCGGCAACAGCAAAACCTATACATCCGAACCTTCGGGAAACTGCACAGGCACAGACCTGCCCAAAATCAGCAGCCATCAAGGCGATGCATACCGTCTGAAAATCAACAAATTAAGCAGTGATACCGAAGAAAAGGCAGCCAAGCTCAAGAGGGCGCGTTCAAAAGAAAAATCGCGGGAAAAGGCGCAAGAGCAAGAGACAAAGAGCAAAAACGCCAAATCACGCGCCAAAAAATCGGATAAAGCCGCAAAAACGTCGTCTGAAAACGAGTGAGGCAATTTTCGCTAAAACGAATAAGACGGTTTGGTTTGAAATTAAAAAAGTCAGCCGTCCTATTTGAGAGAATATGCTGGCATTGTTATACTATTACAGTTAAATGCAATATCTATCGAACAATTACTTATTTCACATTACGACCTTACCATGAAACAATCACTTCACGCATTGGCAGCTTCATTGCTAATGTTTGCCACCGCATCAGGCGCACAAGCTTCCTCTAAAATCTATACCTGCACAGTCAACGGCGAAGTTGTCTATACTTCGCGCCCATCCGGAAACTGCCATTCGGCAGATTTACCGACCATCGGCAAATACAGCAGCACGCGCTACGATGCTCCCGCTTTAGAAATGCCCGAGCCTGCTGCCGAAGCTCCGTCAAAACGAGCCGGCAACGCAAAACCTGCCCCTAAAAATACCGCTAAGGTAAATCCTGCACCTGCGCCCATCCGTCCGGCCCCTGAAGTCGCAGCAACGCCTGCACCCAAATCTTCCGGCAGCGCTAGCCGCCGTTCGATTTTGGAAACAGAGTTGAGCAACGAGCGTAAAGCGCTGGGCGAAGCGCAAAAATCTCTGGCGCAAGCCCGTGTAGCCAAAGGCGGTCATGTCAACCAACAGGAAATCAACAGCCTGCAAAGCGCGGTACTCGACCGCCAACAAAACATCCAAGCCCTGCAAAGGGAATTGGGGCGAATGTGATAATTTAGATAACCGGGTAGAAGCTTTAAACTATAGTGGATTAAATTTAAACCAGTACGGCGTTGCCTCGCCTTGCCGTACTATTTGTAATGTCTGAGGCTTCAGCCTTGTCCTGATTTAAATTTAATCCACTATAAATATAAGAAGGACATTACACTTGTCCTAAATGAAGTTCTATGAAATAAATCCACGAACACAAAAGGTCGTCTGAAAACGGATTTTTCGGTTTTCAGACGACCTTTTCGATTTTTTGCTTGTTTAAGGATAAGCAATATAGGCGTAAGCCGAGTGGTTGTGTATCGACTCGAAGTTTTCGCTTTCGACGATGAAGCTTTCGATGCGCCCGTCCGCAATCAGCGCAGTGGCTACGTCGCGCACCATGTCTTCCACGAATTTCGGGTTTTCATAGGCTTTTTCGGTAACGTATTTTTCGTCGGGGCGTTTGAGCAGGCCGTAAAGCTGGCAGCTTGCCTGCGCTTCCACGCAGTCGATGATTTCCTCGATACCGACTTCGGCGTTGGCGGTCAGGCTGATGGTAACGTGCGAACGTTGGTTGTGCGCGCCGTATTGGGAAATTTCTTTGGAACACGGGCACAACGAGGTTACGGGTACCATGACTTTCAAATTATGGCTGTATGCGCCGTTTTTGATTTCGCCCGTCAGGGTAACGTCATAGTCGAGCAGGGATTGGATGCCGGAAACAGGTGCGGATTTTTTGCGGAAGAAGGGGAAGGAAACGCTGATTTTGCCGGAATGAGAGTTTAAAAGGGCAACCATTTCGGCGGTCAGTTTGTGCAGCCTGTCGAAATCCAAAGCCTCGGTTTGTTGTTCCATCAACGCCACGAAGCGCGACATATGCGTGCCTTTTTGGTCGGCGGGCAGGAAAACCGTCATGGTCAGGCGGGCGACGGTGGATTGGCTGCCTTCGGCGGTATTCAAAGTAATCGGAAAGCGCAGGTCTTTGATACCGACCTGGTTAATCGGCAGATTGCGTAAATCTCGGCTGGATTGCACGTCTGCAATGGCGTTCATGCGTTGTTTGTCCTTAATTGTCGGATTGTTGGGGTGTGTGTCGTTTGGAAACGGATTCATGCCGTCCGTTTTGCAAATGCGAGATTATATCACTTGCAAACCGTGTCCGCATTGATTGTTTCTATTTTTCGGATAGTGATAAAATCCTGAATTATTCATATCTTTATAAGGTTGAACCGAGATGAAATTCGCCACCAAAGCCATCCATTCCAGCTACGATTGCGACGAACACAACCGCGCGCTGATGCCGCCGATTTATCAGAACAGTATGTTCGCGCTGCACGAAATCGGCGAGCAGGTTCCCTACCGCTATTCGCGCCTGAGCAATCCGACCCGTCAGGTTTTGGAAGACACGGTTGCTGATTTGGAACGCGGGGCGGCGGGTTTTGCCTTTTCCAGCGGTATGGCGGGCATTGATGCCGTGTGGCGTACCTTCCTGCGTCCGGGCGATACCATCGTCGCCGTAGCCGATATTTACGGCGGCGCGTATGACTTGCTGGTTGACGTATATAAAGAGTGGGGCGTGAACGTCGTCTTTGCCGATTTGGGCACCCCCGACAGCTTGGACGAACTGCTTGCCGCGCACAATGTGAAACTGGTTTGGCTGGAAACCCCGTCCAATCCGCTTTTGCGGCTGGTGGACATCAAAGCGCTTGCCGCCAAAGCCCACGCAGCCGGCGCACTGGTCGGCATCGACAACACCTTCGCTACGCCGTATCTGCAACAGCCGTTGGAGATGGGCTGCGACATCGTGTTCCACTCCGCCACTAAATACCTTTGCGGCCACTCCGACGTATTGATGGGCATCGTTGCGGTTAAAACCAAAGAACTGGCGAAACCGCTGCACGACATGATGGTGCATACCGGCGCGATTGCCGGCCCGATGGACTGCTGGCTGGTGTTGCGTGGCATTAAAACGCTCGCCTTGCGCATGGAAGCGCACTGCAAAAACGCGCTCGACATCGCCCGCCGCCTCGAAGCCCATCCCGCCGTAGAAAAAGTGTTCTACCCCGGCCTGCCGTCGCACGAACACTACGAACTGGCGAAAACCCAAATGCCCAAAGGCATAGGCGGCGTGGTAACGGTTTATTTGAAAAACGACACGCGCGAAGCGGCAAACAGCGTGATTAAAAACATGAAACTGGTCAAAATGGCGTCCAGCCTAGGTGGTGTCGAAAGTTTGGTCAACCATTGCTATTCCCAGTCCCACAGCGGCGTACCGCATGATGTGAAAATGGAGATGGGCATCAAAGTCGGCCTGCTGCGCTTCTCCATCGGTATTGAAGACGCGGACGATATTTGGAACGATATTTCCAAGGCTTTGGATTCGACGTTGTAAAGATCAAGAGGTCGTCTGAAAAGTGCGTAGCGGGTTTTGCTGAAGCGGTTTCAGACGACCTTTTAGCTGACCTCACGTTAGAAAGGCAAAATCATGAAAACCCTGATCCCCACCCTTATGACTGCAATCATTCTGACCGCCTGTACTTCGCCTGCTGAAAAACCGCAGCCGTCCCAACCTGTCACGTCGTCTGAAAAACCATCCGAACCGCGTCAAGCGTCAACGCCGGCTTTGGCAGCGAAATGGTTTGTGGTTTCTTTCGACAAATTCACCGAAAAAGATTTGGCGGGCAGAACGGCTTTTTTGGATTTGAGCAAAATGCCCAAGGCGCATGGCAAGATGGGTTGCAATCATTTGACGCTTCAAGCGCAGGAAGCCGGAGCGGGCAAAATTGATTTTGGTCCGATTGCCACGACGATGATGCTGTGTGAAGACATGAAGCTGGAAGAGGCTTTCTTGAACATGAAAAGCGTGTGGAACTATCGTTTCGACGGCAATGATTTGATTTTGGAGCAAAACGGCAAGACCATGCGCCTGCGCCGTCAGCCGTAAAATTTGAGTTTCAGTTCCGCTTCAAGGTCGTCTGAAAACCGGACAATCAGGTTTTCAGACGACCTTTCGTCAAGCGAACGGGTATAAATAGTGGATTAACTTTAAATCAGGACAAGGCGGCGAAGCCGCAGACAGTACAGATAGTACGGAACCGATTCACTTGGTGCTTCAGCACCTTAGAGAATCGTTCTCTTTGAGCTAAGGCGAGGTAACGCCGTACTGGTTTAAAGTTAATCTACTATACCTTCCATTTTCCATCCCGCACACACAAGGAATCCCATTATGGCAGCCTCGCCCGAAGCCAAGTTCACCGAAGAAAAAGTCTTGTGGATTAAACACCATACGCCCAAGCTGATGACTTTTGCCATCAGCCGCCCCGAATCCTACCGCTTCTCGGCGGGGCAGTTTTCGCGGCTCGGTTTTCGCGACGGCGAAGGCTTTATCTGGCGCGCGTATTCCGTCGTGTCCGCCGAATACGCCGACACGCTCGAATATTTTGCCGTTTTGATCGAAGGCGGCCCCATGTCCGCGCGGTTTGCCGCCATGAAAGAGGGCGACACCATACTGCTCGATAAAACCGCTACCGGTTTCCTCTTGCCCGAGCGATTCCCCGACGGCAAGGATTTGGTCATGCTCTCCACCGGTTCGGGCATCGCGCCTTTTCTTTCCATCATCGAGCAGCCCGAAATCTGGCAGCGTTTCGACCGCTTGATTTTGGCGCACTCAGTTTCTTTCGCCGATGAACTGATTTTCAGACGACGTGTTGAAGCATTGAAAGACCATCCGCTGATTGGCGAGTATTTCCACAAATTCCGCTTCGTCCCCATTACCACGCGCGAGGAAACCGAAGGCGCGTTGAGCGGCAAGCGCATTCCCGAGCTGCTGAAAGACGGCAGCCTCGAAACATACGCGGGATTCAAGTTCACCAAAGCGGACACGCGCTTTATGGTCTGCGGCAATCCCGCCATGGTCAAAGACACGTTCCAAGCCCTGATGGACTTGGGCTTCGCCATGCACCGCAACCGCATCCCCGGCGAAATCATGATGGAAAACGGGTTTTAAGCCCTTTGAAAAAGAAAGGATTTTCCTTGTCCAAACGCAACATTTTCCCCGTCGACAAATCTTTGGAGCAACCCGAACGCGTGATGCTGGTCGGGGTGATGTTGAGTGCGGATTATTCGGGCGCGAACGAAGTGCGCGAGCGGACTTTTCAGACGACCTTGGACGAGGCGGCGGAATTGGTCGCGGCGGCAGGCGGCGAGCTGGTGTTGCGGGAAACCGCCAAGCGCGACAAGGCGCATACGGCTTATTTCGTCGGCACGGGTAAGGCGGAAGAGCTGGCGGCGGCGGTGAAGCTGCACGACATCGGCTTGGCGGTGTTCAACCATGAATTGACGCCGACGCAGGAGCGCAATTTGGAAAAAATCCTGCAATGCCGCGTCCTCGACCGTGTGGGTCTGATTTTGGCGATTTTTGCCAAACGCGCCCAATCGCAGGAGGGTAAATTGCAGGTGGAGCTGGCGCAGTTGAACCATTTGAGCGGGCGGCTGGTGCGCGGCTACGGGCATTTGCAGAGTCAGAAGGGCGGTATCGGCTTGAAAGGGCCGGGCGAGACGCAGTTGGAAACCGACCGCCGCTTAATCGGGCAGAAAATCACGGCGTTGAAAAAACAGTTGGCGCAAGTGAAAAAACAACGTGCCACGCGCCGAAAATCGCGGATGGAAGGTCGTCTGAAAACCTTTGCCATCGTCGGTTATACCAACGCGGGCAAATCCAGCCTGTTCAACCGTCTGACCAAGGCGGACGTGTTGGCGAAAGACCAGCTTTTTGCCACGCTGGATACGACGGCGCGGCGTTTGTTCCTGTCGCACGAGGCGGGCGTGATTCTGACGGATACGGTCGGTTTCGTCCGCGATTTGCCGCACAAGCTGGTGTCAGCGTTTTCGGCGACGTTGGAGGAAACGGCTTTGGCGGATGTGCTGCTGCACGTCGTTGATGCGTCCAATCCCGATTTCGAGCGGCAGATGGACGATGTGAATGTGGTTTTGGAGGAAATCGGCGCGCATGAAGTGCCGCAGCTTGTCGTGTACAACAAAATCGACCTGCTGCCGGAAGGCGCGCGCGATGCGGGCGTGTTACGGGACAATTCGGGACGCGCCGTCGGCGTGAATATTTCGGTTACGAAAAGTCTGGGCTTGGATGCTTTGCGCGAGGCGATGATTGAACGGGCGTTGGAAAACGGCGGCAAGAGGTCGTCTGAAAACTGCGAAGCAGAATAAAAACAAGATGTTTTGACTGCCGTTGTTTCTCAATGGGAAGGGAGGCGGGGTGGATTTCGATTTCAATCCATTGTTTGCCGCCGCGTGTTTCAAAAGGTCGTCTGAAAAATAAAGGCCGTTTGGAAAACAAAGATAAATCAGGGAGGGTTTATCTTTATTTCCAAACGGCCGTTTAAAGGGTTTACCGCTTAGAAAGGAAGGAGGCGGCGTTTTTTCATAACGTTTTCGTAAATCATCCATGCCGCCAAGCTTAGGTAGGCGAAGCTGGACAGGATGCCGATAACGGCAAAAATAGGTAGCAGGCGGTCAATCATGATGTTTTCCCGAGTAAGTAGTTAATGGAAATTTTTGTGTAAAAGCGTAATGTTTTGTATTTTTTACCGCACTGTTTGTACGGAATATGCGCATAGTATGCAGCTTCAAATTGAGTCGGTCAACAAAAATGTAGTGCGTTTTTTCAAAAAAGTTCCATTTTTACATTAAAATAATCGGTAAATTCGCACGATATGCGGTATCAGAACGTAACCGTTCGTCTGTTGATGAGCGGTTATATTATTGAAAAATATAAATAAAAGTAATAAAAATATGCAAATTGTTTTAAAATAAACGTTTTGTAAAATATTTTTAAAAATCTGCTAAAAAGCGACACTTTAATAAAGTTTACATTTCTAAACATTTTAAATCCAAGTTTGAAACGGCAAACCATCTGCCGGCACACCATTAGGCACATATTATGAATCAAACGGAAAGAACCTGTTTCCATTGCGGTCTGGAAGTCCCCGAACACCTCCATTTGACCGTCCGCTACGAAAATGAAGACCATGAAACCTGCTGCGCGGGTTGTCAGGCGGTGGCGCAGAGCATTATTGATGCAGGTTTGGGCAATTATTACAAACAGCGTACCGCCGACGCGGAAAAATCCGAACTGCCGCCGCCGGAAGTGTTGTCGCAACTGAAATTGTACGATTTGCCCGAAGTGCAGGCGGATTTTGTCGAGGTCGGGGAAGGGGATGAACGCGAGGCGGTGTTGATGCTGGGCGGCATTACCTGCGCGGCGTGCGTATGGCTGATTGAGCAGCAGCTTTTACGGACGGCGGGCGTGGTGCGCGTGGATTTGAATTACAGTACGCACCGCTGCCGCGTGGTGTGGGACGAGGGCAAAATCGCGCTGTCGGACATTCTTTTGAAAATCCGCAAAACAGGTTATACCGCCGCGCCTTACGATGCGCAAAAAGTCGAGGCGCAGGCGCAGAAAGAGCGCAAACAGTTTATCGTCAGGCTGGCGGTGGCGGGTTTGGGCATGATGCAGACGATGATGTTTGCTGTGCCGACTTATCTTTACGGCGGCGACATTGAGCCGCTGTTTTTAGAAATTCTGCACTGGGGCGGTTTTTTGATGGTGCTGCCCGTTGTGTTTTACAGCGCGTTGCCGTTTTACCGCGGCGCATGGCGCGATTGGAAAAACCGCCGCGTCGGCATGGATACGCCGATTGCGATTGCCGTCGTGATGACTTTTGTCGCGGGCATTTACAGCCTTGCCGTCAATGCGGGGCAGGGGATGTATTTCGAGTCCATCGCCATGTTGCTGTTTTTCCTGCTGGGCGGGCGGTTTATGGAACAAATCGCAAGGCGCAGGGCGGGGGATGCGGCAGAACGGCTGGTGAAACTCGTCCCCGCGTTCTGCCACCGCCTTCCGTCTTATCCCGACAGCGAGGAAATCGAAGAAGCGGCGGTTGTACAGCTTCAGGCGGGCGACGTGATCGTCGTCAAACCCGGCGAAGTCATTCCTGTGGACGGCACGGTGTTGTCCGGCGAGAGCGAAGTGGACGAAGCCATGCTGACGGGCGAGAGCCTGCCCGTCGTCAAAAGGTCGTCTGAAAACGTTACCGCAGGCACGCTCAATACGGGCAGCCCGCTTGTTATCCGAACCGACCGCACCGGCAACAACACGCGCCTGTCGCACATCGTCAAACTGCTCGACCGCGCGCTCGCCCAAAAACCGCGCGCCGCCGAGCTTGCCGAGAAATACGCTTCCAGCTTCGTGTTTGGCGAGCTGCTGCTTGCCATCCCCGTTTTCATCGGCTGGGCATGGTATGCCGACGCGCAAACCGCCTTGTGGATTACCGTAGCGCTGCTGGTTATTACCTGCCCGTGCGCACTTTCGCTTGCCACGCCGACCGCGCTTGCCGCCTCCACAGGCGCGCTTGCCGACGACGGCGTGTTAATCAGCGGCAAACAAAGCCTCGAAACGCTCGCGCAAATCGACGATGTCGTGTTCGACAAAACCGGCACGCTGACCAAAGGACAACTGTCCGTCAGCCGAATCATCCCCTTAGGTCGTCTGAAAACAGCAGAAGCGCTTGCCGCCGCACAAGCCTTGGAACATCAATCCGAACACCCCATCGCCCGCGCCATCTTGAACCACACGCTTTCAGACGACCCCGCCCATGCGCCCGAATACACAGTTTCCCAACGCGTCAACCGCATCGGACAAGGAGTCAGCGCGCAAATGACTTATAAAGACGAAACCCAAGTTTGGGCATTGGGACGCGCCGATTTCGTCGCCGGAATAGCCGGCGTGTTGCCTGGCCAAGCCGCCAACATCGAATACGCAGGCAGCATGGTGTTCCTCGGCAACCAAAGCGGCTTCCAAGCAATCTTCCTACTCGAAGACCAAATCAAAGACAGCGCCGCCGCCATGCTCGACATCCTCAAACAACAAGGCATCCGCACCCACCTGCTCAGCGGCGACCGCACCAATGCCGTCGCACAAGTCGCGCAGGAGCTCGGTTTGGACACCTACCGCGCCGAAGCCACGCCCGAAGACAAACTCGCCTATGTTGAAGACTTGCAGAAACAGGGCAGAAAAGTTTTGATGGTCGGCGACGGCATCAACGATGCCCCTGTCCTCGCCCAAGCCGACGTATCCGCCGCCGTTGCAGCAGGCGCCGATGTCGCACGCGACGGCGCCGATCTGGTCTTGCTCAACGACGATTTGAACATCCTGCCCGCCACCATTGCCCAAGCCCGCCGCACACGCGAAATCATCCGCCAAAACCTCGCCTGGGCAAGCGCATACAACATCATCGCCGTCCCACTTGCCGTACTAGGCTACGTCAAACCCTGGATCGCCGCATTGGGCATGAGCCTCAGCTCGCTGTTTGTAGTGGGCAATGCGTTGAGGCTGTTGAAGAAGAGGAAATAGGTGGTTTGGAGAGGAAGGTCGTCTGAAAAACCGGATTTGGGGTTTTCAGACGACCTTGGTTGCAACTTATTCAAACAAAACTTATTCCGCCAATTCGGTTTGCTGGTGCGACATGAGTTCTTGTCCGACATCGGTCAGGAGGTTGAGGTAACGCTCGTACTGCTTGAGGATGTCGGCGATGAGTTCGCGGCGGTTCATGTATTGCACGTCGTAGCCGCTGCGGCCGTCGAAGAAGTAGGTGTAGGGCTCGTAGGTGACGTTGTGGCGGATGTGCGGGAGGTGGCCGTCTTTGATAAGCTGTTCGGACACTTCGCGCTTGATGGTTTTAATGCCGTACATGAAGTCGCGCAGGGACTCTTTGTGGATGGTGAATTCGACAGCGGGCTCTTCGCGGTCGAAGTGGGTTTGGATGTCGACGCTCAGGCTGTATTTGTCGGACAACTCTTCGCTCAGTTCGCGCATGGCGGGCAGGGCGGTGGTTTTGAGGAATTTGAGGATGTCTTGTTCCTGCGTTTGGTTCAGCATACGCTCGAGCCTGTCCTGCCAGTTGTCGCCGCTCCAATAGACGCTGGAGGGGGTGACGGCGGTCGTGAAGTATTTGTGGTCGGCGTTTAATCCGCGCCATAGGCTGAAACACATGATCAGCATGAGCAGGGCGAAAGGCAGGGCGACGATGAGGGTCATGGTTTGCAGGGTGGGCAGTCCGCCGAAGCGCAAAAGGACGATGGCAGCGGCAGACATCAACAGCCCCCACATCACTGCCTGCCAGCGCGGGGCGGCCACGCTTTTGTCGCGGGAGGCGATGTTGTTGAGGACGTAAATGCCGGAGTCGGCGGAGGTGATGAAGAAGAGGGCGATCACCATGAGGCTGACAAGCCCTGTGAGGGTCGGCAGGGGGAGGTATTCGAGGAAGCGGAAGAGGAGTTTTTCGGGTGTGCCGGTCAATTCGCCCAATGCGCCTGCTGCGGTGTGGTCGTTAATCCAGATGGCGGTGTCGCCGAAAATGGTGAACCAGATGACGCAGAATAGGGAGGGAACCGCCAAAACGCCGAAAATGAATTCGCGTATGGTGCGTCCGCGCGAGATGCGGGCGATGAAGAGTCCGACGAAAGGCGCCCAAGAACACCACCATGCCCAGTATAAGATGGTCCAGCCGCCGAACCATTCGGTATGGTTTTGTTCGTAGCTGTATGTTTTGAAACTGAGTTGTACGAGGTTGCTCAGGTAAGTGCCGAGGTTGTCGTTGAAGGCGGAGAGCAGGTGGAGGGTCGGGCCGGTGGCGAGGACGAAAACCATCAGTACGAAGGCAAGGGTCAAGTTCATCTCGCTCAACATTTTGACGCCTTTGCCTATGCCGGAGGCGGCGGAGGCGACCGCCAAACCCATGACGGCGAAAATCACGATGGTTTGTACGGAAAAGGTGTTTTCGCTTATCCAGCCGATTTGTGCCAAGCCCGCACCCAACTGCGCCGCGCCGAAACCAAGCGTGGTAATGATGCCGAACAGGGTGGCGACCAGCGCAAGTATGTCGATGATGTCGCCTGCCTTACCGTCGATTTTCTCTTTCAACAGCGGATAAAAGCAGGAACGCAGAGAAAGCGGGAGTTTGTAGCGGAAAGCGAAATAGGCGAGCGCCAACGCCATGGCGGCGTAAACCGACCAGGCATGTACGCCCCAGTGGAAGAGGGTGTGGAGCAACGCGTCCTGCTGCCTTGCGCCGCTGCCGCCTTCGGTGATGGGGGACAGATAATGGGTGAGCGGTTCGGCGACACCGAAAAACATCAATCCGACGCCCATACCCGCCGCGAACAGCATGGCGAGCCAAGACCAAAAGCTAAATTCAGGCTCTTCTTCGTTGCTGCCCAGCTTGATGTTGCCGAAGCTGCTGACCGAAAGTGCGAGCAGGAAGAAGAAGAAGGCTGAAAACGCCAAGATGTAAAACCAACTGAAGTTTTTGAAAATGCCCGTTTTGGCGGCATTGAGGACGGTTTCTGCCTGCTGCGGAATCAAAAGCGCGATGCCGATGACCAGCAGCACGAAGGACAGCGTAACGGAAACGACGAAGGGATTGAACGAAGAGCGGTTGCGTAAGAAATGAAATAAAGACAAACCTTGACCTCCTTTGGGATGGTGAGGCAGGCGGATACGGGCGCAAGGCTGTATATGGTTGATTAACAAAAACTAGGAATAAAACATGGTCTGTCGGACAGGGTCCGAGACTTTCCCGATTTTTGGTAATCCACTATAAAACGCAGACAAAAAACGAATGGCGTTTAAACCGTCCTGCCGGATGAAAAACAAGGGAAAAAGAGAGTAAAAACGCACAGATGAATCGGTCGTAATGGGGGGCGGGTGAGACAAATTGGATGATGATTATTTCTTTGTTTGAAGGAATAATAACAAAATCAGGAAATTGTTTCAAATTGGGAAAGATTGTGCGAAATTTCAGCAGGATTTTATTGCTGATGAAAACAGGGGGAAAGTCGTCTGAAAGCTGCGAAACCGATTTTCAGACGACCTGTCCGGTCCATATGCCGCAGCCTCTCAAAATCGGGTATGATTCCCCCTTTCAAATCAGGAGCCTGACTATGCAGACGCAAGCCGTTATCCGCCATATTGCCGACTGGCTGAAAAACTATGCCGCCGCCGCACACGCCAAGGGATTTGTCGTCGGCGTTTCCGGCGGTATCGATTCCGCAGTCGTTTCTGCCATCGCGGCACGGACGGGGCTGAAGGTTCTGCTGCTTGAAATGCCCATCCGCCAAAAAGCCGACCAAGTCAGCCGCGCGCAGGAGCACATCCGCCGGTTGGAACAGGCGTTTCCCAACGTCAGCGGGATGCGCGTGGATTTGACGCCGACTTTCGATACCTTTGCCGCCGATGTCGAGGTCGATGAAACCGAGTTCCCCGCCAAACAGCTTGCGCTTGCCAACGCCCGCAGCCGCCTGCGGATGCTGACGCTTTATTATTACGGTCAGCTAAACGGTTTGCTGGTTACCGGTACGGGCAACAAAATCGAAGATTTCGGCGTGGGCTTTTTCACCAAATACGGTGACGGCGGCGTGGACATCAGCCCGATTGCCGATTTGACCAAAACGCAGATTTATCAAATTGCCGCCGAACTGGACATTGCCGAGTCCATCCAAAAAGCCGTGCCGACCGACGGGCTTTGGGATACCGAGCGTACGGACGAAGAACAGATGGGCGCAAGCTATCCCGAACTCGAATGGGCGATGAGCGTTTACGGCACGCACCGTCCTGAAGATTTTGAAGGCAGGCAGCGCGAAGTCTTGGAAATCTACACCCGCCTGCACAAAGCCATGCAACACAAAGTCAATCCGATTCCCGTCTGCAAAATTCCCGAAGAGTTGCTGAAATAAACAAGGGGTCGTCTGAAAACGGTTTTCAGACGACCTTTTCAAAACAAAGAGGGTTGAAATCGTCAAACATTGCTCCAAAATATCGAATGTGCTTACAGCAGGTTGCATAAATTACCCGAACTTATCAAACCCGCCGTTTTGTGTAAAAATACCGCAATGGAAAAAATTACTCACCAAAATCTACATCCTTTACTTTCCAAAAGCCTGACCGACACCGATTTCGTCCTTATCCTCAACGCCTTAATCAAATTCCTGCGGCGCGGCGGCAAAAAACAGGCGGCAGAACGCTTCGACCTGATTATCGCCACGCTCAAACAAGACGAAGAACTCGCAAAAAATTTCAGCGGACGCTTCTACCACTGGCTCTCGCAAGTCCACATCTATCCCGCGCTGATCAAACTCGGCATCTTCTCGCGCCACAGCTTTACCCGCGAGATGGGCATACGCATATACGAACGCTTCAGCCCGTCCTACAAAGACTTTGCCAACCTGCGCGAAGTGTTCCTCTACCTTTTCCACTCCGAAAACGACGACAAATGGCTGCAAACCCTCAGCATCCGCCAATGGTTGAGCCTGTACGACCTGATCCGCACCAGCGCCGATCCCGCCTTGCTGCAAAACGCCTGCCGCCAGTTGGTTGACGCTCGTCTGCGCGCCATCGAAATGCTGGCCATTTGGATTGCCTCCGAAGCCATCGAACCCGACCTCATCCGCATCGCCCCGCGCCTGCTCGAAGCCGATTCGCCCTTCGTCGCCCTCCAGCGCGAAACCGCCAAACTGGTCGAACACTACCGTAACGACACCACCCCTTACGACACCGCCCACCTCGAAGTCATGTTCGACCAGTGCAGCAAGCAAATTGACTATCTGCGTCGCAAAGGAACGGGCGCAGGCTCAGGCTCGTCCGTCAAAGTCGCCCACCTGCTTGAACGGCTCCAGCAGACCATAGGTCGTCTGAAATTGCTCACCGACATCCAAACCGATGCCGGCAACCGCAACCGCCTGACCATTACCCTGATGAACTCCCTCATCTACGCTGCGGTCGAGCAATACAGTACCCGCCACCTGCGCCGCAGCAGCATACGCATGCTCGCCCGCAGCATTACCGAAAACAAAAGCCACCACGGTGAGCATTACATCACCCGCAACCGCAAAGAATATTTCAAAATGTTCTACTCCGCGGCGGGTGGCGGCGTCATCATCGCCCTGATGGCATTGCACAAAATCCACATCGGCACACTCGGCTTCAGCCCCTTCGTTACCTCCTTGCTGTCAGGGCTCAACTACGGCATAGGCTTCATGCTCATCCATATGCTGCACTGCACCGTCGCCACCAAGCAGCCCGCCATGACCGCCGCCAGCTTCGCCGAACAAGTCGATCTCAACGAAGGCGGCAAAGCGGTGGACAACAAGCTCGCCAAGCTCCTTATCGACGTATGCCGCTCCCAAAGCGTCGCCGTCTTCGGCAACGTTTCCATCGCCATCCTCTTGGCGTGCGCCATATCGTTCGGCTATGCCCATCTGCACCAACAGCCCATACTCGATGCACATACCACCGCCTACCAGTTCAAATCCATAGACATTATCGGTCATCCAACGCTATGGTATGCCGCCATCGCAGGCTTGTGGCTGTTCTGTTCCGGCATCATCGCAGGCTTCTTCGACAACCGTGCCGACTACCTCAACCTGCGCCAACGCCTGCCCTTCAATCCCTTGTTGCGCAAAATCATGCGCCCCAAACCCCGCCGCGTCCTCGCCGCCTACATTCACAAACACTACGGCTCGCTGGTCGGCAACTTCATCTTCGGTATGCTCTTGGGCATGACCGGCTACTTCGGACACCTCCTCGGTCTGCCGCTGGACATCCGCCATGTTGCCTTCTCATCCGCCAACCTAGGCTACGCCGCCGTCAGCGGCAACGTCGGCTTTGGTACATTCATGCTCGGCATTTGCAGCGTCCTCGCCATCGGCTTGGTCAACCTCATCGTCAGCTTCACCCTCGCCCTCTTCGTCGCCCTGCGCTCGCGCGGCACGAAAATCGGCAGCGTCGGCAATTTGTGCAAAAGCTTCTGGCAGCAGATTAAGGCAAACCCGCTGATCTTGTTTTTCCCGGTTACGCCGGTTCAGACAGATAAAGACGGCGGGAAAGATACTGCCAAAGAGGGTGAGGACAAACACTAGCTTACGAGAAAAGCACTTGCCTTTATCCTGACTCAAGTCTTCCATTCGAATGGATACAAAAAGGTCGTCTGAAAACCAAAAATCCGGTTTCAGACGACCTTTCTTCATTTCAATACGCTTATTTTTCCATTTTCAAGCCGAAGTGCAGGTAGGCGCGTTCGGTGGCCATTCTGCCGCGCGGGGTACGTTGCAGGAAGCCTTGTTGGATGAGGTAGGGTTCGATAACGTCCTCGATGGTGTCCGTGGATTCGCCGATGGCGGCGGCAACGTTATCAAGACCGACGGGACCGCCGCTGAATTTGTGCAGGATGGCTTCGAGGAATTTTCTGTCCATGACGTCCAAACCTTGCGCGTCCACATCCAGCATGCTTAAAGCGGCATCGGCGATGGCGGCATCGATGACGCCGTTGTTTTTCACATCGGCAAAATCGCGGACGCGGCGCAGCAGGCGGTTGGCGATGCGGGGTGTGCCGCGGCTACGCTTGGCGACTTCCATTGCGCCTTCTTCGCCCATGTCGAGTTGCAGTAATTGTGCGGAACGGCTGACGATGGTGGCAAGGTCTTGATTTTGATAAAACTCCAAGCGGGCAACGATGCCGAAGCGGTCGCGCAGTGGGTTGGTCAGCATACCTGCGCGGGTGGTCGCGCCGACGAGGGTGAAGGGCGGCAGGTCGATTTTGACGGAACGGGCGGCAGGGCCTTCGCCTATCATGATGTCGAGTTGGTAGTCTTCGAGCGCGGGGTAGAGGATTTCTTCGACGACGGGGCTGAGGCGGTGGATTTCGTCGATGAACAATACGTCGTGCGGCTCGAGGTTGGTCAGAAGGGCGGCAAGGTCGCCGGCGCGTTCGAGGACGGGGCCGCTGGTTTGGCGCAGGTTGACGCCCAGCTCTTTGGCGATGATGTGCGCCAGCGTGGTTTTGCCCAGTCCGGGCGGGCCGAAGAGCAGGGTGTGGTCTAGGGCTTCGCCGCGTTTTTTGGCGGCTTGGATAAAGATGGCGAGCTGTTCTTTGGCTTTGTCCTGCCCGATATAGTCGTCCAGCGTTTTAGGGCGCAGGGCGCGCTCAAGCAACTCTTCCTGCGAGGAGATGCTTTGGGCGGTGATGATGCGCTGGGGTTGGGCGGCGGTCAGGTTGTCGGTTTGCAGCATGGGTTTTCCGATGGGTTCGGGGTCGTCTGAAAAGCGGTTTGCCGTTTTCAGACGACCTTTTTGAAAGGGGTTTAGCCGCGTGTTTCGCGCCAAACAAGGTAATCGCGCAGGGGCGGCATGGGCGGGTTGATGCAGTGGGGGCAGATGCCTGTGGTGTCTTCGTCGTCGCTGTCGATGTGGTAGGCGTTGGGGTCAAAGCGCACCTGCTGCATCACCGCCTGCGCCAATGCCTGCGCCTGAACGACGTCGAAGGTGAATTTTTCGAGGATTTCGTTCAGCAGGCGGATTTCGCCTTCGCTGAATTCTACGCTGTGTTTGAGGATGAGGCGTTGGTAATCTTCGTTGTTGATTTTGGGCAATAAATCGGTCTGAATAGTCATGATTTTTATGGGTGTAACGAAATAGCTGAGAGGCAGATTATAGCGGATATGGCGGCGGCTGTTTCAAAGCTTGGGTTGGGTATCGTCCTCAAAACTTTAAAAGTCGCTGCATTGGGCGTTTTAATGTCTTTCTGTTTTGTCTTGCGCCGCCTGATATGTTTTTTGCAAAGGAGCAATTTCTGTCAACCGCGCCCGGTCGATTTCTTCGGCGATAAGGTGGGCTTTTCCCTGTGCGCGGCATTCGGCGGCGATTTTGCCTGAATCCACTTGGTTGGCGGCTCCGAGCAGGGCGAGCCAGTGCGCGCGTTGCGGGTAGGGCGTATTTTCGCGGTTCAGACGACCTTGCGTATCGGCAATACAGACGTTTAAGGCGGCGGCGAAGCGTTCGGGTCGTCTGAAAGCGTCGGTTTTTTTCAAAACGTTCAGAATGGTTTGGCTTTTAAGCTGTCCGACTTGGTGGAAAATAATGTGCCAGCGGCAGACCAGCTCGGCAAGCTCGGCGCAATGCTTCGGCGCGCGCAGCCGCTGATTGACTTCGCGTACGGGTTCGACGCCGGCGAGGTCGTGTCCGTGGTGGCGCGGCAGGATGTCGGGCGGGGTTTTGGCTTTGCCCAAGTCGTGCAGCAGGGCGGCGTAGCGTTCAGGCAGGCTCAGCCCCATATCGGCGGCGCGTTGCAGCGTCATCAGGGTATGGATGCCGCTGTCGATTTCGGGATGATAGTCGGCGCGTTGCGGCACGCCGAAGAGGGCATCGACTTCGGGCAGCAAGACTTCGAGCGCGCCGCATTCGCGCAATACTTCAATCATCCTGCGGGGATTTTTTTCCATCAAACCTTTAGCCAACTCCTGCCAGACGCGTTCGGCAACCAAAGCGTCCGCTTCGCCGTTTTCCACCATCTGCCGCATCAGTTTCATGGTTTCTTCGGCGATTTCAAACCCGTAGCGCGCAGCAAAGCGGGCGGTGCGCAGGATGCGGACGGGGTCTTCGGCAAAGGCGGGGGAAACGTGGCGCAAAATGCCCGCTGCCAAATCCTGTTGTCCGCCGAAGGGGTCGATGATGAGGTCGTCTGAATCCTGCGCCATCGCGTTGATGGTCAGGTCGCGGCGCATCAAATCCTGCTCCAGCGTAACGTCTTTGTCGGCGTGGAAACTGAAACCGGCATAGCCCTTGGCGGTTTTGCGTTCGGTACGGGCGAGGGCGTATTCTTCGTGGGTGTCGGGGTGGAGGAACACGGGAAAATCTTTGCCGACCGGCTGGAAGCCTCGCGCCAGCATGGTTTGTGCGTCAGCGCCGACGACCACCCAGTCGCGGTCTTTAACGGGCAAACCTAAAAGATAATCGCGGACGGCGCCGCCGACGAGGTAGGTTTTGATGGTGTGTGTTTTCTGAGTCATTGAATTGGTCTTGGGTAACAATCAGAATGTCTTGAAGCTTGGTCAGATGGGCATCCTGTCTGCCATCATGTGAATAAAGGTCGTCTGAAAAACGGTTTGGCGAAATCCGCTGTTTATGGTAGCGAAACGCGTTGCACTCGTTTTCAGACGACCTTGTGGCAAAACGTAAGGTTTATTTTGCCGCTTTGTTGCCGTCCACAATCTTCAGTCCGGCTGAAACCAGGCTGCCGATGTCGGCGACGTTGGCAGGCATAATCAGCGTGTTGCTTTCTTTTGCCAAATTGCTGAAGGCGGCGACATATTGCTCGGCAACTTTCAGGTTGACAGCTTCTGAGCCGCCCTCTGAGCGGACTGCCTCGGCGATTTTGCGAATGGCGTCGGCGTTGGCTTCGGCAACCAGGCGCAGGGCTTCGGCTTCACCTTGTGCGCGGTTGATGCGGGCGATTTTTTCACCGTTTGACGCGTTGATGGCGGCTTGCGCTTCACCTTCGGACTGTTGGATTTCCGCTTCACGCTGACCGCTGGCAAGGTTGATTTGCTCGATTTTGCGGCCTTCGGATTCGGCGATGCGGGCGCGTTTTTCACGCTCGGCGGTAATTTGCGCCTGCATAGAACGCAGGATTTCTTGTGGCGGAACCAAGTCTTTGATTTCGTAACGCAATACTTTCACACCCCATGCGCCTGCCGCTTCATCAAGCGCGGAAACGACGATGCTGTTGATTTCGTCGCGTTCTTCAAACGTTTTGTCCAATTCCATGCGGCCGATAACCGAACGCAGCGTGGTTTGGGCAAGTTGGGTAATCGCCATGATATAGTTGCTGGAGCCGTAAGAAGCGAGTTTCGGATCGGTTACTTGGAAGTAGATGATGCCGTCCACGGTAAGCTGGGTATTGTCGCGGGTGATGCAGACTTGGCTGGGAACGTCCAAAGGCACTTCTTTGAGCGAGTGGCGGTAGGCGACGCGGTCAACGAAAGGAATCAGGATGTTCAGACCGGCGGTCAGCGCGTTGTGAAATCTGCCGAGGCGTTCAACGACGTAAACTTCCTGTTGCGGCACGACGATAAAGGCTTTGAAGCCGAAAATTACAACGACAAGCAACAGGATGACGGGAAAGCTGTATAAAAATTCCATTGTTTTTTCCTTATGCGGTGAGAGCAAAGATTAATATTATAGTGGATTAAATTTAAATCAGGACAAG
>NZ_KV789595.1:0-9637 GCF_001807625.1 Neisseria sp. HMSC03D10 | reverse complement strand
GCCGTACTGGTTTAAATTTAATCCACTATAATAGGTGAATATTTTTAGGAAGGGTAATCAATTCGCCCATGATGCTCCTTTTGATTTTATTAATCAATTGAAACGAATGAGTAAAACATTACCGTTTTTACCGGTAATCACGGCGGTAGAGGTCGTCTGAACGGCATCGGCATTTTCAGCCTGCGCCTGCCAGTACGTTCCCCGATACGAAACTTCATAGCAATCGCCGTGAAGGCGGCGGAGGATTTGAACGGTCTGTCCGATGTCCAAATCATCGTTCAATTCTTGGCGGGGCGTAGTTTTTTTGAATTTACTGTGTACCACCCAGATACCGACGGCGGACAAAACGGCTGCCGCAGCGACGGCAATCGAAGTATTACCGGTCAGCCCATACACCAATCCTGCGCCAAACAAAGCCGCACTGACAACCAAGAGATATACAGTACCGACAAACAGCTCGACAATCAGGACGGCGGCAGCGGCAATAAACCAAGTGGTCATGCGGGATTCCTTTCATTATCAATGTAAATGTATAGGGACAGGCTTCATCATAGCCGTATCGCAGGTAATATTCAAACGGCTTTGACTCGGGAAAGGTCGTCTGAAAACGGGGAAGGCCGCTTTCAGACGACCTTTACTTCATACGAACCTCAATCCTCTTTTTTCTCCAACGCGGCAAAGGCGGCCTTCATGGTCGGGTTTTTGCGCACTAATTTTTTGACGGTCAGGTCGGTTGCTTTGTTGTTGGCGAGGCGCAGGTTGTTTTCTGAAGAGAGTAGGGCTTCTTTGGTTTTTTGCAGGTGGCTGATGGTTTTGTCGATTTCGTCGATGGCGGTTTGGAACTTGCGGCTGGCGAGTTCGTAATTGCGGGCGAAATCGGTTTTGAACTTGTCCAAGTCTTCTTCAAAGTGTGTGATGTCGATGTTTTGCGCGCGCATTTGTGCCAATTCCTGTTTGTATTTCAATGAATTGAGCGCGGCATTGCGCAACAGGGAGACGATGGGGATAAAGAATTGCGGGCGCACGACGTACATTTTCGGGTAGGCGTAGGATACGTCGACGATGCCGTTGTTGTAGAGGTCGCTGTCGGCTTCCAAGAGTGAGACGAGGACGGCGTATTCGCAGTTTTTCTCTCTGCGGTCTTTGTCCAACTCTTTAAAAAAGTGTTCGTTTTTCTTTTTGGTGGCGGTTTCGTCGTTTTCGTTTTTCATCTCGAACATGATGGAGATGATTTCGTTGCCTTCTTCGTCGGTTTCGCGGTAGATGTAGTCGCCTTTGCTGCCGGTTTTGGCGTCGTTGTCCTTGCCGAAGACGGCTTGGGGAAAGGCGGTGGTGCGGATGCGGTTGAATTCGGTTTCGCAGTGCTGCTCGAGGCTTTCTCCTATCATTTTGGTGGACTGTCTGGCTTTGAAGTCTTTGTAGAAGGCGATGGTTTCGTCTTTTTGTTTGAGTTCGGCTTCGTATTTTTCGCGCAGGCTTTGTTTTTCCAACTGGTTTTCTTTGGATTGCAGCATGAGCTGCGTGTTCAGATTGCCCAATTCGCGCTCTTTTTCGGCAACGGCTTTGGTGATTTCCAGCTCTTTTTCCATGTTTTTCGCCGTTTCCAGCGATTTTGCCTGCGCTTTCAGTTCGGCAATCAATTTATCCTGTTCGGCAATTTGCTCTTTCAGACGACCTTCGATTTCGGCGGCGGCAAGTTTGCTGTCTTTTTCGTAGGCATTGATTTGGTTGGATAGGGCGGCGATTTCGTGGTTTTTGTCGGCTAGGATTTTGTCAAACTGATTTTGCGCCTGCGCTTGGGCAAGCTGCATATCGCTTTGAAACTGCATCTGCGCCTGTTGCAGGCGCTCGTGGATTTCGGTTTGAAATTCTTGGGTGCGGACTTGGTTCAGGATGTCGGCGTAACTGGCTTCGTTGACGGTAAACGCGGTGTGGCAGTGCGGGCATTTGATTTCGTGCATGGCGGGTTTCCCTTTTGTTTGAGAGTGGGATTTTAGCAGAAAGGTCGTCTGAAAACCCTTGCGGGTTTTCAGACGACCTCGTCGCTTTAAATTCAATCGCAAGCTACGTTGCCAACATCAAGACTGAAATCGTGAAACTCGTTGAGCGTGCTGCGGTGGCCGATGCTGATGATGATGCTCTGCGGCAGTTTTTGCTTTAAGGCGCGGTAGAGCAGGGCCTCGGTCGGTTCGTCCAAGGCGGCGGTGGCTTCGTCGAGCAGGATGACTTTGGGCTGCGAGAGCAGGGCGCGGACGAAGGCGACGCGTTGCAGTTCGCCCGGGGAGAGTTTGTGTTGCCAGTCGTCGGGTTTGTCCAATTTATCAACGAGATAACCTAAGCGGCAGGTGTTCATGGCGTCGGCTAGTTCGGGATGCTGTTTGTCGATGTCGGGGTAACAAATCGCGTCGCGCAGGCTGCCTTGTGCCGTGTACGGGCGTTGCGGCAGGAAGAGGATGTCTTGATGCGGCGGACGGCTGACTTTGCCGCTGCTGCCGAACGGCCAAAGCCCTGCCAGCGCGCGCAGCAGCGAGGTTTTGCCGCAACCGCTCGGGCCGCGTATCAGCAGGGAATCACCGCTTTTGAGGTTGACGTTGATGCCGCTCAACAGGATTTCGCCGTTGTGGCGGAACAGGACGACGTTTTCCAGCGAGAGGTCGTCTGAAACTTCAGTAATGTCAGGTTGCTGCGCGCTGTGTTGTTCTTCCGTACTCAGCAAGAATCCGTACAGACGCTCCAGTCGGGCGCGGTAGGCGGTGAATTTGTTGTAGAACATCCGAAAGAAGGACAGGGCGTTTTGCAGTCGGGCGAAGGCTTGGACGGTCTGCTGGATGTCGCCGATTTTGATTTGCCCGGCAAACAGGCGCGGGGCTTGCAAAATAATGGGGAAGAGCTTAATTCCGTTGGTAAACATATCGTTAAAGCCGCTCAAGCAGACGCTTTGGCGGGCGATGCGCCAACGGTTGCGGATAATGGCCTTGAAGCGGTCGGCAAGCTGGTCGTGTTCGTGTTGTTCGCCGCTGTAAAACGCCACGCTTTCGGCGTGGTCGCGCACGCGGATGAGGGAATAACGATAGTCGCCGTTGAGCTTTTCGTTTTCATAGTTGTAACGAATCAGAGGGTTGCCTATCCACATGGCGATAAAGGTCGCCAAAATCACAAACATATAGACAAACCAAACGATGCCGTGCGGAATGTCGAAGCCGAACACGGTCAGGATGCCCGCCAAGCTCCACAAAACAACGGCAAATTCCAGCGAGGTAACGACCGAATTGACCATGCCGCGCACAAATTCTATGGTCGAGGCGATGAAATCCTGCGCGTCTTGTTGGATACGCTGGTCGATGTTGTCCGGCGCATGGCGGCGCATTTGCAGACGGTAGTAGTTTTTGTCGGCAAGCCAGCGCGTTGTCAGCACTTCATTGAGCCGCTCCGACCATTTAATCGCCAAGCCTTGATCGAGAAAGTCGTTGACGACGTTGTTAAACGCCCGCACCAACACCACGCCCGCGTTCATCGCTGCAAACATCCAAAACGCGGAGGCGTTCAAATCCTGCATCGAGTCGTAAAGTCCTTTGGACATAAAGGTACTCAATACATTCAGCCGCACTTCGGTCAGCAGCAGCGCAATCATCGCCGTAATCAGCAGCAATACTTTGACCGCGCTTTTCGGCGTCAGACACAGCCGCAGGATATAGGCAAACTCCCGCCCGAAGCGCGTTTCGCGTGCCAAAAACAGAATCACCGCCGAGGCGGCGGCGACCATCAATAAGGTCTGTAACAGCCAAGACGGCGTGGAATAAAGCTCGATTTGCCATTTTTGCATGTGCGTTGTCTCTTGGGGCAGGCAGCGGGCAGGGGTCGTTTGAAACCCTGATTCTCCGCTTAATAAAATAATTTACAATTACTATGGATAAAGTTTTGATTGATGTTGTATTTTTGTTTTTACAAATAGTTATCATCAATTTTTATAGAAAAGCAGAATATTATCAAATATAATTCCGCAGCAAAATTACTTTGTGATTTTTAACGCTTATTGCAACAAAAATAACCCACCTCAAAGACAGAAGGAATCTATGAACAGCAAATTAGCCCTGATGCCGCTTTTGATTATGAGCGCATTTTCTTATGCCGCCGATGAAGCGACGCCCGAAGCCCCAGTGCAACAGCAGTTGCAGGAAGTCCATGTCCGCGCCGACGCCAAACGCGTCAAAGCCGCCCGTTCTTACTCCATCGCCAGCGACGGCGACTTGCGCGACCGCGTGAACTTGGGCGTATTGGGCAAAGCCAATGCCTTTACCGCGCCGATTACCGTCGTCAACTACGACGAACAAGCCCTCAACAACACCGAAGCGCGTACTTTGGTGGATGCCGTAGCGAAAAAAGACGCTTCCGTTTGGCAGTTCGGCGGCGAAAGCAACACATTGACCGGCCTGTATTTCCGCGGTTATCAGCTTGATGCGCGCCAATTCAGCGTCAACGGTTTGGCAGGTATGTACGGCACGCAAGGCACAGCCAGCGTGCAAGTCGGCTCCGCGCAACTGATTAAAGGCGCGTCCACCACTGTAAACGGCATGGACCCTGAAGGCGCGGTATCCGGTTCCGTCAATATCGAGACCAAAAAAGCTGCAGATGAAGGCAACCGTAAAATCGGTTTGGGCTGGTTCAGCAACAACCGTGCTCAAGGCACATTCGACTTGGGTCAACGCTTCGGCGAAAACAAAGAATTCGGCGTGCGTGCCAACGGCAAGCTGCGCCACGGCGATACCCCGCGCCACGGTTACAGTGAAGACAACAAAGAATTTGCCTTGAATGCCGACTACCGCGGCGAAAAACTGCGCGTGGCGTTCGATTCCATCTACGCGAAACGCAAAACCAACGGCGGCCGCGCGCGTATGCAGGATATTCAAAACGCCAGCGGCCGCTTGTTTGACGCGCCTGAAGGCAAAGTGAATCTGGCGCCGAGCTGGCAGGCTCAAAACACGCGCGGTCAGACCAATATGCTGACCTTCGAATGGGATGCGTTTGAAAATGCCCAAATTACAGGCGGTATCGGCTACAACAATGCGCGCTATTACGGTAATTTCGCCTCTCCGACCGTTACGAGCAGCGGTTTAACCTACAATTCAGGTCGCGCACGTTTGACCGACCAGCGTTTCAAAACGCTCAGTATGAATCTGACTGCACGCGGCGAATTTGAAACCGGTCCGGTGAGCCACAACTGGAGTGCCGCATTTGACCGAATCGACCGCAAACGTACTACTTATCAAGGAGCACGTCAAACAAGAAGCAGCGTTATCGATCCAAGCCTTGATATTCCGACCCAATTGGCAAAATTGGATTCCAACTTAGGAAGCGCGTGGAGTGCAACGCCTTCATTGGATACCGTAATCAAAGTAAACAGTTTGGCGGTATCTGACACGCTTGGTTTTGCCGACAACAAATACCGACTCACTTTGGGCGGGCGTTTCCAAGCCGTCGAGCAGAAAAACAAATTAAACGGCCGCAAAGCGGATGCAAGCCGTTTCAGCCCGATGTTGATGGCGGCATGGGTTCCGCAGCCTGATTTGGTGGTTTACGGAAACTATATGGAAGATTTGGAGCCGTCCGACATCCGTACCGATGACGACGGTCATGTAACGATGGCAGATCCGCGCGTCAGCCGCCAATTTGAAGTCGGCGTACGCAAAAACTGGGGCGACTTTGTCACCACTTTAAACGCGTTCCAAATCAAACGCCCGGGCTACTGGCGCGGCAACACGACTTCAGGAACTGATTTCGCAGCGCGCAAAAATGCAGGCTTGGCTTATAGCGGTTCCGAGCAAGGCATGGAACGCAGCCGCGGTATCGAGTTCAATACCTATGCCAATTTGTTGAACAAAACCCTGCGTCCGAGCTTTGGTTTGATGTATCTGCAATCGACCGTAAAAGATTACCCGAATTTCGCCGACAATCTTGTTAACGGCGTGCAAGTCGCCAACCCGCGCGTGATTGCCAAAGCGGGCGTGGAATGGGACACCCCGTTTGCCAAAGGCTTGACCTTGAACGGCAACGTTTCGTACTTCGGCAAGTCTTACCAAGACACTCAAAAGCAATACGCCTTCCCATCCTATACCTTGGTTGACGTAGGCGCGCGCTACAAAACCAAACTGGGTAAAAACACCCTGACCGTCAGCAGCTCGGTAGAAAACCTGTTCAACAAAAACTACTGGCAGGTACAGCGCGGCCAATACGACCGCAGCTTCGCCGTCGTCGGCATGCCGCGTACTTACTGGCTGAAAGCGGAATTGGATTTCTAATATCCGGATAGACCAACCGGCAAAGACAAAGGTCGTCTGAAAATCCCCAATCAGGGTTTTCAGACGACCTTTTATATCAAGGGATAAATAATCTGCTGTTGTTTCTATACTGATTTCAAGATTTATTAAACGAAAGTCGTCTGAAAGCCTTGATAGTTTTTCAGACGACCTCTCATTGTTTGGAACCAAACGCTTTCTCAAGCCTCCAAGTTTTTACGCCACAACACCAACAGCTTACCGATATGCTGAACCAGTTGCGCATCGACGGCTTCGCACAACGCATTGCAAATTTCAACGCGTTCGGCGCGGTCGTCGCCGAATACACGGACTTTGATTAACTCATGCGCCGTCAGAGCGGCATCGGTTTCTTTGATAACGGACTCGGTCAAACCTTGTTGTCCCACCATTACAACGGGATGAAGGTGGTGGGCGCGGGCTTTCAATTCCAAAATTTCTTTGGTGCTTAATTTATTGTCAGTCATGTTCTAATGCTTGAAAAGAAAGAATAATGCGGCATTGTACGCGATTTGGCGCAATCTCGGGGGAAAATAACGTACAATACGGCGTTTCTCTATATCATTAAATAAATTATGGCAGTACGTTCAAAATCATCAAAAGCCTGGCTTCACGAACACGTAAACGATCATTACGTCCACATGGCGCAAAAAGACGGTTATCGCGCCCGCGCTGCATATAAACTGCTGGAAATCAACGAAAAAGACAAATTAATCAAACCCGGCACGGTTTTGGCGGATTTAGGCAGCGCACCGGGAAGCTGGTCGCAAGTCGCGGCAAAACTGGTCGGCAATTCAGGACGAGTGTTCGCATTGGATATCCTGCCTATGGATGAAATAGAAGGTGTTTCTTTTATTCAGGGCGACTTCAGGGAAGACGAAGTATTGGCGCAATTTGAAACCCTGCTGGACGCCCGTCCGCTAGACCTTGTAATTTGCGATATGGCACCCAATATGTCGGGTAACGCCGTAACCGACCAAGCCCGCAGCTTTTATTTATGTGAACTGGCTTTGGACTTTGCCGTCAATCATTTGAAAACGGGCGGCAGCTTTTTGGTGAAAGTATTTCAGGGAGCGGGCTATCAGGAATATATGGCAGCCATGCGTGAAATCTTCGGAACGGTGCAGACGCGCAAGCCCGAGGCATCGCGCAATCGTTCCAGTGAGATTTATTTATTAGGAAAAAATAAACGCTGACAATACAAGCAGCGTGTTTTAAAATCTTTCTTTCGTTTATCTTTATATCATGGAGCCTGGCTAAGTGGGGAATACCTTTAAGTCAATTCTGCTCTGGGTTGCTTTGTGCGTCGGCTTGATGGCTGCGTTCAATGCTCTGACCAGCAAGCAGGAAAACAAGCAGCAAATCGAATACTCTCAATTTATCCAACAGGTAAACAACGGTGAAGTAGCCAATGTCAATATCGAAGGCTCAGTCGTCAGCGGTTATCTGATTAAAGGCGAGCGTACCGATAAAACCTCTTTCTTCACCAATGCGCCTTTGGACGATAATTTGGTTAAAACGCTTTTGGACAATAAAGTCCGCGTCAACGTTATCCCCGAAGAAAAACCAAGCATGCTCGCCAGCCTGTTTTACAGCCTGTTGCCGGTATTGCTGCTGATTGGCGCATGGTTTTATTTTATGCGTATGCAAAGTGGCGGCGGCGGTAAGGGGGGCGCATTCTCTTTCGGTAAAAGCCGTGCCCGTCTTCTGGACAAAGATGCCAACAAAGTTACCTTTGCCGATGTTGCCGGTTGCGATGAGGCAAAAGAGGAAGTGCAGGAAATCGTTGATTACCTGAAAGCTCCAAGCCGTTATCAAAGTTTGGGCGGACGCGTTCCGCGCGGTATCTTACTGGCAGGCAGCCCGGGTACCGGTAAAACTTTGTTGGCAAAAGCCATTGCAGGCGAAGCAGGCGTACCGTTCTTCAGCATCTCAGGTTCTGACTTTGTTGAAATGTTCGTCGGGGTCGGTGCAAGCCGCGTGCGCGATATGTTTGAACAAGCGAAGAAAAACGCCCCTTGTATCATTTTTATTGACGAAATCGACGCTGTCGGCCGTCAGCGCGGTGCCGGTTTGGGCGGTGGTAATGATGAGCGCGAACAAACCTTGAACCAGCTTTTGGTCGAGATGGACGGTTTTGAAAGTAATCAGACCGTTATCGTTATTGCCGCAACCAACCGTCCGGACGTATTAGATCCCGCCTTGCAACGTCCCGGCCGTTTCGACCGACAAGTGGTGGTTCCACTACCCGATATTCGTGGTCGTGAACAGATTTTGAAAGTACACGCAAAAAAAGTGCCTTTGGATGCATCTGTCGATTTGGGTTCTTTGGCCCGAGGTACTCCCGGTTTTTCCGGTGCGGATTTGGCTAACTTGGTTAATGAAGCCGCCCTGTTTGCAGGCCGTCGGAATAAAACCAAAGTTGATCAAAGCGATTTCGAAGATGCCAAAGACAAAATCTATATGGGTCCCGAACGCCGCAGCATGGTAATGCATGAAGACGAAAAACGTGCGACTGCCTACCATGAAGCTGGTCACGCGATTGTTGCCGAAAGCCTGCCATTTACTGACCCTGTCCACAAGGTGACCATTATGCCGCGCGGCCGTGCGCTTGGTTTGACTTGGCAGCTTCCCGAACGCGACCGTATCAGCATGTATAAAGACCAAATGCTGAGTCAGCTTTCCATCTTGTTCGGCGGTCGTATTGCCGAAGACATCTTCGTCGGCCGTATTTCCACCGGTGCGTCCAACGATTTTGAACGTGCCACCCAAATGGCGCGCGAAATGGTTACGCGCTATGGGATGAGCGATAAAATGGGCGTAATGGTTTATGCAGAGAATGAAGGTGAAGTGTTCTTGGGACGCAGCGTTACCCGTTCTCAAAACATTTCCGAAAAAACGCAACAAGATATTGATGCTGAAGTACGCCGTATTTTGGACGAGCAATATCAGGTGGCCTACAAAATCCTTGATGAAAACCGCGATAAAATGGAGACCATGTGTAAAGCCTTGATAGATTGGGAAACCATCGATCGTGATCAAGTATTGGAAATTATGGCAGGCAAACAACCTAGCCCGCCTAAAGATTACAGCCACAATATACGTCAGGATAATGCGGAACCATCCGAACCAGAGCCTAAACCTCAAACTGTTGCTCAGGAATCTGCTCCGATTGAGTCTTTTGAAGACTCGGGAAATAAATCATAAATATGGGAAACGGCAGCTTATTAAAGCTGCCGTTTTTATTTTAATATGATTGAGTGAACTGGGAAGGAGGGAACGTGTTGACACCATCATTATTCAGACCGCCGGCAGCAAACAGCGTC
>NZ_KV789594.1:0-2626 GCF_001807625.1 Neisseria sp. HMSC03D10 | reverse complement strand
GGGATGTGTCCAACTTTTGGGGTGCAGTTCAGATTTCAGACGACCTTCTTGTATCGTGCCTGCATTTTATGTGCAGCAAAATGAAACGCGCTATATTTTGCCGGCTTATCCAATTATCAGGTTTTCGGCAGGGTAACGCCGGTTTGTCCCATGTATTTGCCGTTGCGGTCTTTGTAGGAAGTTTCGCAGATTTCGTCGCTCTCGAAGAAGAGGACTTGCGCCACGCCTTCGCCGGCGTAGATTTTGGCGGGCAGGGGGGTGGTGTTGGAAAATTCGAGGGTAACGTAGCCTTCCCATTCCGGCTCGAACGGGGTGACGTTGACGATGATGCCGCAGCGGGCGTAGGTGGATTTGCCCAAGCAGACGGTCAGGACGTTGCGCGGGATGCGGAAGTATTCGACCGTACGCGCCAGCGCGAAGGAATTAGGGGGGATGATGCAGCAGTCGTCTTCGACGGTGACGAAGTTTTTCGGGTCGAAGTTTTTGGGATCGACGATGGTGCTGTTGATGTTGGTGAAAATTTTAAATTCGTTGGCGCAGCGGATGTCGTAGCCGTAGCTGGACGTGCCGTAGGAGATGATGCGCTGTCCGTTGGCTTCTTTGATTTGGTTCGGCTCGAAGGGGTCGATCATGCCGAACTCTTCGCTCATGCGGCGTATCCATTTGTCGGACTTGATGCTCATAATGTTTTCCTTGTTTCTTGCGGTTTTCAGACGGCGTCTGCGGAGAGGTCGTCTGAAAATGCGGGACGGGGTTATTTGGTTTTGGGCAGTTTCACTTCTTTAATCATGCCGTTTTCGCATTTCATGATGAAGACGGTTTCGCCGTTTTGCGAGGCGGTGAATTTGCCGTGTGCCAGGCCTTTTTTGAACGTGCCTAACAGTACCATGTTGCGGAACTTGGTGCTGTTGGAATTGAACGGTTCGATGAAGGTTTCGCGGTTGGCGGAGACGGTGTAAACGCCTTGTCCGTCGAATTTGCCGTTTTTAAACGCGCCGGTGTAGCTGCGCCCGTCTTGGCAGCGCCATGTGCCTTTGCCGGCGGGTTTGCCGTCTTTGCCGACATCGCCGTCGTAGGTGCAGCCCGGTTCCTGATAGGAAGTCAGGACGGCGGCCGAAGCGGGGAGGGCAAGCATAATGGCGAGCGGCAGGAATGCGAAGTGTTTAAACATAAAGGTTGTCCATCGGAGGTAGGTTTCAGACGACCTTTTATCGTGTAAAGGTCGTCTGAAAAATTAGTCTTGCCAGCCGCCCAAATAGGAAACCAGCTCTTCCAACATGGTGCTGACGGATTCCGCCATCAGGATTTGCGAGGCGAAGGCAAGGCTGGCGGCATCGTCGCCGTTGCTTTCGGCTTCTTCCTGCAATACGTCGAGGTATTGAATGCGCTTGAGTGTGAAGTCTTGCGTGAGGATGAAGGCGATTTGTTCGCGCCACACCAAGCCGAGCTGGGTCACGGTTTTGCCGTTTTTGACGTGTTGGACCACTTCATCGGCGGTCAAATCTTGTTTGGACACTTTGACGACGGGAACAACATCGCCCACGCCTTTGAGTTCGCAATCGCTGTCCAATTCAAAACCGCCTTCGCAATGCCCTTGCAACAGCCACTCGGTCATCAGGGAAGAGGGCGATTGCTTGGTATTCGGCAGCGAGGCTTCCAAACCGCCCAAAGCTTCACGCAGCTTGGTCAGGATGTTTTCCGCTTTGGCGGAAGCCGCGTTGTTGACGAGCAGATAGCCGTGGCGGGTGTTGAACACCGCTTCAGTACGGCTGCTGCGGGTAAACGCGCGGGGCAGCAGGTCGTCTGTAATTTGCTCTTTAAGCTCTTGTTTTTCCTTGCGGCCGACATTGCGGGCTTCATTGTTTTGGATTTCCGCCACCTTCTCTTCCAAAATATCGCGGATGACGCCGGCTGGCAGGACTTTTTCTTCTTTTTTCAGGGCGACGCGCAAAGTAAAGTCGGCAGGGAAAACGAGTTCGGGAGAGAACGAAACCGGTGCGGCAAAGCCCTCGCTGGACCAGTCCAAACCTTGGCAGCGGGTAAATTCAGCCTCTGCAAGTTTGTCGGCAAGTACGTCCGCTTCGGGCAGCTTTTCTTTGTTGAGCGGATAAAAACTGATCTGCTTGAACCACATGGTTTGTTTTCCTTTTCATTAAAAGCGGCATTATACAGGCAAAGCGGATACAAAGATAAGGCACAGAAGGGTCGTCTGAAATGAGTTTGACCATAAAAAACGCCCAACCCGTTGACAGCGTTTTAACGCTTATGTATAGTTCGCAACTCGGTTACGCGCCCATCGTCTAGAGGCCTAGGACACTGCCCTTTCACGGCGGCAACCGGGGTTCGAATCCCCGTGGGCGTGCCAGATTTTCAATAAACCCTTACTTAGAAATAGTGAGGGTTTATTTTTTTCCTTAAAATTAACAATTTGATTTCAGTATTATTTTGTTAATTTATCTTTACAATTTGTTCTGAGTAGTTCGTTTTCTGTTTGTTTTTGGCTATGATTGCATTGGATTTGCATCAGTAATTGCATTAGACGGTTAAATAAAATTCCGCCAAATCGCGCTTATACTGCACATGCTTCCTTCAACTGTAGAAAATCGTCGCGTTGTTTACACAACAG
>NZ_KV789593.1:26189-26945 GCF_001807625.1 Neisseria sp. HMSC03D10 | reverse complement strand
TGTCCAACTTTTGGGGTGCAGTTCAAACCTGTCTTATGGTTTTCAGACGACCTTTATTGTTCCCGCCGACAGACATACAATCAAAAGTGCAGTACCTTTCATTGATTCAATACAAGGAGACAGTTATGCGCGGCATAAAATCAGTTGCATTGTTGTGTACTTTGGCATTGGGTGCGCCGGCGTTTTCGGCGGGTTTGACCAAAACGCTACCGGGCGATTTGACGACGGCTCAGGCGCAGGCGGTGGTGCAGGCTTCGATGAAAAAGGCGCGTGAAATCAGGGTGCCGATGAATATCGCGGTCGTGGACGCAGGCGGTAATTTGAAGGCGTTTGCGCGTATGGACGATGCGTTTATCGGCAGTATCGATATTGCACAGAAAAAGGCGAAAACGGCACGCTATTTCAATATGTCCACCCGCGATTTGGGCAAGGCTTCGCAGCCGGGCGGCGAGCTTTACGGTATTGAGGTGACCAACGACGGTTTGGTGATTTTTCCCGGCGGTGTGCTGCTGGTGGATAAAAACGGCGTTATCGTCGGCAGCGTCGGCGTGAGCGGCGGCTCAGTCGATGAAGACGAAAGTGTCGCGAAAGCAGGTGCGGCGGTATTGTCGGGCAGGTAAGCCGCAGCTTGAGGCAACCCGACGCGTTTCTTTTCATTGATTTGCGTTGGGTTGATGAAATACGCAGAGGTCGTCTGAAAATGTGGGTCTAAATCCCCGCAATCTTTTCAGACGACCTTTTTATAGTGGATTAACT
>NZ_KV789593.1:0-26169 GCF_001807625.1 Neisseria sp. HMSC03D10 | reverse complement strand
CGTACTGGTTTAAAGTTAATCCACTATACATTTGTTGGCATTTTACCGCTTTGAGTATGACGTTCGGGCATATGGGGTCGTCTGAAACCTGAAATGCTGTCTTTCCCAAGCACAATTCGCTGCAATGGGATATGATTATCCTTTTTCAGACGGCCTGTCCTGATATGGGGTCGTCTGAAAAGCCGATTCCGTCGGGTGCGGCGGAGTCCTGAGAAGCCGTTAAGTCATACAAGAAAGCCAAGATGTCCGAAACAGCAGTCCAAGAAGCCCAAGAAACGCCAAACAGTGTGCCTACGCCGTCTGAAACACAACCCACCCCGCCCAAGCGCAAGAGACGCTGGTTGCGGGGTCTGTTGCTGACGTTGGTTGTGCTGGTGTGCGCGCTGGCGGGCTTTATCGGCTGGCTGGTGGGGACGGAATCGGGTTTGCGTTTCGGTTTGTACAAGATTCCGTCGTGGTTTGGCGTGAAGATTGCGTCGGAAACGCTGGAAGGTACGCTGGTCAAGGGTTTTCACGGCGATAAGTGGATGATTGAAACGGATGGGGCGGATGTGAAAATCAGCGCGTTCCGTTTTGATTGGAAGCCGTCCGAGCTGTTTCAGCGCAGCCTGCACATTACTGAAATTGTGGCGGGCGATATTGCGGTCGTGCCGAAGCCGACGCCGCCGAAAGAGAAAAAGCCGTCCAAAGGGCTGCCTGAGAGCATTGATTTGCCTGTGTTGGTGTTTATCGACCGTTTTGAGACGGGCAGGCTCAGTGTGGGCAAAAATTTTGACAAGCAGACGGCCTATCTCGACCATCTGAATGCGGCATACCATTACGATCAGAAAGAACACCGCTTGGATTTGAAAACCCTCGATACGCCGTGGAGCAATTCGACGGGTTCGGCGGTGGTCGGGCTGGAGAAGCCGTTTGCGCTCAATACGACGATTCAGACGAAGGGCGAGCTGGAAGGCGAGACGATAGAGGGTAAGGCGCGTCTGTGGGGCAGCTTGCAGGACGTGCAGACTGAAATCCTGCTGGACGGCGACGATGTGCATTTGTCGGCGAAATCTACGGTGCATCCGTTTGCAGCTTCGCTGGACAAGATGATCGGCGAGGTGCTGATCAAGGGTTTCAATATCAACCCGACCGCTTTCCTGCCGTCGCTGCCCAAGGCAAACCTGACGTTTGACGCGACCGTCGTGCCTTCGTTTACGCACGGTATCGCGCTGGACGGTTCGCTCGACTTGGAAAACAAGGCGGCGGGTTTTGCCGATGAAAAAGCCATTCCGGTGCGCAATATTTTGGCGGACTTCACGATTAACGACAACGGCGTGGTAACTGTCCAAGAGTCTGAAATCGGGCTGTTGGAGGAAGGTTCGTTCAATGTTGCCGGTACGGTCGATACGGTGAAAAACGCGCTTGCGCTCAAGATTAATGTGAACAACCTTGTTTCAGACGACCTCGTCCGTACCAATGTTGCCGGTCAGTGGAACGGGTTTATCGGTGTCAAGGGCGAAACTGCATCGCCTGATATCGATTGGAATCTTGAAAGCGGCAGCGCACAACTCTCCGGCCTGCTGTCATTCGTTACCGACAGACAACACGGGCAGCGCACCCTCAAACTCGACCGCGTCCGCGTCGCACCGCAAAACGGTGGCGAACTGACGGCGCAAGGTTCGCTCGAACTCTTCAAAGACCGCCTGCTCAAGCTCGATGTTTCCAGCAAGGCGTTCAATCCGTCCCGCCTCGACTCAAAACTGCCCGCCGGCAGCGTCAACGGCACCATCAATCTTTCAGGCGAACTGGCGAAAGAAAAATTCGCCGGCAAAATGCAGTTTGCGCCGAGTACGTTAAACAACGTCCCCCTCAGCGGCAAAGCCGACGTCGTTTACGAATCCGGACACCTCCCGCGCGCGCTGACCGACCTGCGTTTGGGCAACAATATTGTCAAAACCAACGGCAGCTTCGGCAAAAAAGGCGACCGCCTCAATATCGACATCACCGCCCCCGACCTTTCCCGTTTCGGTTTCGGACTGGGCGGACTGCTCAATACGCGCGGCTACATTTCAGGCGACCTCAAGGGCGGGCTGAAAACCTACGAAGCCGACCTCTCCGGTGAGGCGCGCGCCCTGCGAGTCGGCGATGCCGTCAACATCCGTATGCTTGACTTCAAACTCAAAGGCACGCCCGACATCAACCGTCCGCTTGCCGCCGACATCAAAGGCAGCCACATCGCCCTTTCCGGCGGCGCGACCGTCATCGATGCGGTCGACCTGTCCCTCAACGGCACGGGCGCACAACACCGCATACACGGCAGCAGCAGCATGGCGTTGGACGGCAAACCTTACAAACTCGAAATCAACGCGGCGGGCGGTCTGAACAAAGACTTCAATCAGTGGAAAGGCAGCGTGGACACACTCGACATCGGCGGCGCGTTCAACCTCAAACTGCAAAACCGCATGAACCTCGAAGCAGGCGCGGAGCGCGTTTCCATGAGCGCGGCGCGCTGGAGCGTGATGGGCGGCAGCCTCAACCTGCAAAACTTCGTTTGGGACAAAAAGACCGGCATCACCAGCAAGGGCAGTGCGCAAAGCCTGCACATCACCGAACTGCAAAACTTCGTCAAAATCCCCGTCGAACACAACTTGGTACTCGGCGGCGATTGGGATTTGGCGTACCGCCAAAATGCCCGCGGCTACCTCAACATCAACCGCCAAAGCGGCGACATCATCCTGCCGAACAAAGACCCGAAAAAACAAATGCCCTTGGGTTTGAGCGCGCTCGTCCTGCGCACCCGTTTCCAAAACGGCCGCATCGACAGCACGCTTGACGGCAGCACCCGTTTCGGCAGCGTCAACGCCGTTTTGGGCATCAGCCAGCAGTTCGGCAACAAAATCGCCAACGCGCCGGTCAGCGGCAAAATCAACCTCAACGTCCCCGACTTGGGCGCAATCAAAACCTTCCTGCCCGCCACCGCGCAAGGCATTACAGGTCGTCTGAACGCCGCCGCCACCATAGGCGGGCGCGTCGGTTCGCCCACCATCGCCGCCACCTTGAACGGCACCAGCAACTACGGCACTGCCGAAGGTACGGTCAACATCGGACAGGGCGCCAGCGTGGACACCGCGCCTTTGAGCGGCAAACTCAACCTCAACGTCGCCGACCTCGAAGTCTTCCGCAACTTCTTGCCCGTCGGACAAACCGTCAAAGGTCGTCTGAATGCCGCCGTCAGCCTTGGCGGACGCGTCAGCGATCCCCAGCTTTCCGGTACACTCAACGGCGAAAACCTCTACTACCGCAACCAAACCCAAGGCCTCATCCTCGACAACGGCGTTTTACGTTCCCATTTGCAGGGACAACGCTGGATTATCGACAGCCTCAAGTTCCACAAAGGCGGTACGCTCGAGCTGAAAGGCTCCGTCAACCTTGCCAACGCCGATCCGGATGTTGACGTAGATGTCGTCTTCGACAAATACGACACCCTCTCCCGTCCGAACCGCCGCCTGCGCCTCTCCGGCAGCGCGAAAGTGCAATACAACCAAGCCAGAGGCTTCATCCTCAACGGTACGTTGGGCAGCGACTACGGTATGTTCGGTTCGCAAAAATCCTCCATGCCCTCGTTGGACGACGATGTCGTCGTGTTGGGCGAAGAGAAAAAACAAACCGCCGCCGTAACGCCTATCAGCCTCAACCTGACGCTCAACCTCAACGACAACATCCGTTTCGTCGGTTATGGTGCAGACATCACCATAGGCGGCAAGCTGACCATCACTTCCCGCCCGGGCGAAGCCATCCAAGGCGTCGGTACGGTTAAAGTCGTTAAAGGCCGTTACAAAGCCTACGGACAAGACCTCGACATCACCAAAGGTACGGTTTCTTTCGTCGGCCCGCTCAACAACCCCAACCTGAACATCCGCGCCGAACGCCGCCTTTCCCCCGTCGGTGCGGGCGTCGAAGTCCTCGGCAGCCTCTCCAATCCGCGCGTAACCCTTGTTGCCAAAGAGGCGATGAGCGAAAAAGACAAGCTCTCCTGGCTCATCCTCAACCGCGCCAGCAGCGGCAGCGACGGCGACAATGCCGCACTTTCCGCAGCGGCAGGCGCGCTCCTTGCCGGACAAGTCAACGACAGGCTCGGACTGGTGGACGATTTGGGCATCACCAGCCAACGCAGCCGCAACGCCCAAACCGGCGAACTCAACCCCGCCGAACAAGTGCTGACCGTCGGCAAACAGATTACCAACAACCTCTACGCAGGTTACGAATACGGTATTTCCAGTGCCGAGCAGTCCGTCAAGCTCGTGTACCAGCTCACCCGCGCCATCCAAGCCGTCGCCCGCGTCGGCAGCCGTTCATACGGCGGCGAGTTGAAATACACCATCCGTTTCGACAGGCTCTTCCGTTCGGATTACGAAAACGACCGAAAAATCGAAGAAGCGGAAAAACAGAAAGCCACGCAAACGCAATAACGCCGACGGAAAGGAAAAGGTCGTCTGAAAACTGAAACATGGGTTTTCAGACGACCTTCTTTATATTTTTAAGTCTGCCTGCTTATTATCAAGCCAAATCAAGCTGCTTTTCCAAATTTTCCACCAACTGGTCATCCAGTTTCAAGGCTTGCGACAGCCGGCTTAAGAACACGATTTCTTTACGGGATAAATCGGCACACACCAATCTTGCCGCCAGATAGGTTTCTGCGGCCAAAGCTTCATCGTTGCCGACGGCTGCTGCGATTTCCTCGACTGTTGCCGGTCTTTCATATTCGGCGGCAAGCCAGGCGGCGGTTTCTGCATCTGTACCGCTTTCACGGGCAATAACCTGTTTTTCCGCTTCATCAATCAACCCGTCCGATGCGGCGGCTGCAATCATGGTGCGCAGGATGACGCGGCTGTGTGTTTCGGCAAGTTGGCCGACAGGTTCGAACGCTTGTTGCGGCAATTCGGGTTGGTTGCGGTTTTGCTGCCAGCTTTGATAGCCTTTGTAGGCAATATAACCCAAAGCTGCGACCGAACCGGCTTTGACCAGTTTTTTGGTGTTTTTCTTTTTCATCAGCATAGAAGCCAGTCCTGCCACTAATGCACCGCCGCCGAAAGAATTAAGCGGGCTGTCGGCGACGGATTTGCTATTTTTTTGAACCGTTCCCAAAATTTGGTTGAGCAGGTTGTTGAAATTCATTGTGATTGTCCTTTTTGAGGGTGGGTTTTTAAATCATATGGGTATTCAGACTTAAAACAAGGCATGGGGGTGTTAAAGGATGCAAATGCTTATGAAGTATAGGGGAAGTCGTCTGAAAATCAAATCGGGCAGGGTTTCTGGATTGTTAAGCATTACCTGCAAAAAGGATGGCGAACTGTCGGCAAGAGGTAAATAAAACAGTAAGGAACAAAACACAAATAAGAATCGTTATCATAAACTTATTGAATTTATTAAGATTTTTTTGCAGGTTGACCGACATTTACCTTTTAATGGATTTTGAAATTCGATAAAATAGCAGGATATTAAGATTTGTCTGTCAACCAGTTAGGCATAAACCCATGTTGGCCAGTTACTTTCCCGTCCTCGTATTCATCCTCGTCGGCCTTGCGGCCGGCGTGCTGTTTATCCTGCTCGGCACGATTTTAGGTCCGAAACACCACTACGCCGAAAAAGACGCGGCTTACGAATGTGGTTTCGAAGCCTTTGAAAACGCCAGGATGAAGTTTGACGTGCGTTATTATCTCGTCGCCATCCTGTTCATCCTCTTCGATTTGGAGGTTGCGTTTATGCTGCCGTGGGCGGTGGTGTTCAAAGATTTGGGCGCATACGGCTTCTGGTCTATGCTGGTGTTTATCGTCGTTCTGACGGTAGGCTTTGTTTACGAATGGAAAAAAGGTGCGCTGGAATGGGAATAGAAGGCGTTTTGAAAAAAGGTTTCATCACCACCAGCGCGGATACGGTGCTGAACTATATGCGTACCGGTTCGCTGTGGCCGGTTACTTTCGGTTTGGCCTGCTGCGCCGTGGAAATGATGCACGCGGGTATGGCGCGTTACGACCTTGACCGTTTCGGCATTATTTTCCGTCCGTCGCCCCGTCAGGCAGACCTGATGATTGTGGCGGGTACGCTCACCAATAAAATGGCGCCCGCCCTGCGTCGCGTATACGACCAGCTCGCCGAGCCGCGTTGGGTATTGTCTATGGGTTCGTGTGCCAATGGCGGCGGATACTATCATTATTCTTATTCCGTCGTGCGCGGTGCCGACCGTGTCGTGCCGGTAGACGTTTATGTGCCGGGTTGCCCGCCGACTGCGGAAGCCCTGATTTACGGTCTGATGCAGCTCCAGCAAAAAATCAAGCGCACTTCCACCATCGCGCGGGACGAGTAAGGGGGGACGATATGGCAAGCATTCAAAACTTATACGATACCGTCAGCCGCGTTTTGGGCAATCAGGCAAGCAAAGTCATTTCCGCTTTGGGCGAGATTACCGTCGAGTGTCTGCCCGAACACTATGTTTCAGTGATGACCACGTTGCGCGACCATGAAGAACTGCATTTCGAGCTTTTGGTCGATTTGTGCGGCGTCGATTACAGCACTTACAAAAACGAAGCATGGCAGGGCAAACGCTTCGCCGTCGTCAGCCAGCTTCTTTCCGTTAAAAACAATCAGCGCATCCGCGTGCGCGTCTGGGTTTCAGACGACGATTTCCCCGTGGTCGAATCCGTGGTTCCCGTTTACAACAGCGCGGATTGGTACGAGCGCGAAGCCTTCGATTTGTACGGCATCATGTTCAACAACCATCCTGACCTGCGCCGCATTCTGACCGATTACGGCTTCGTCGGACATCCGTTCCGCAAAGACTTCCCGATTTCCGGCTATGTGGAAATGCGTTACGACGAAGAACAAAAACGCGTGATTTACCAACCCGTTACCATCGAGCCGCGCGAAATCACGCCGCGTATCGTCCGTGAGGAGAACTACGGTGGCCAATAAATTAAGAAACTACACCATCAACTTCGGCCCGCAACACCCTGCGGCGCACGGCGTATTGCGTATGATTTTGGAGTTGGACGGCGAACAAATCGTCCGTGCCGATCCGCATATCGGCCTCCTGCACCGAGGCACAGAGAAACTGGCGGAAACCAAAACCTATCTGCAAGCCCTGCCTTATATGGACAGGCTGGACTACGTTTCCATGATGGTCAACGAGCAGGCATATTGCTTGGCGGTAGAAAAACTTGCCGGTATCGATGTACCAATCCGCGCCCAATATATCCGCGTGATGTTCGCCGAAGTAACGCGCATCCTCAATCACTTGATGGGCATCGGTTCGCACGCTTTCGACATCGGCGCGATGACCGCCATTCTCTACGCCTTCCGCGACCGCGAAGAGCTGATGGACTTGTACGAAGCCGTTTCCGGCGCGCGTATGCATGCTGCCTACTTCCGTCCCGGCGGCGTTTACCGCGACCTGCCCGACTTCATGCCTAAATACGAGAGCAGCAAATTCCGCAACGCCAAAGTATTGAAGCAGCTCAACGAATCCCGCGAAGGCACCATGCTCGACTTCATCGACGCCTTCTGCGAACGTTTCCCCAAAAACATCGACACACTCGAAACCCTCCTGACCGACAACCGCATCTGGAAACAGCGTACCGTCGGCATCGGCGTTGTCTCTCCCGAGCGCGCCATGCAAAAAGGCTTTACCGGCGTGATGCTGCGCGGTTCGGGCGTGGAGTGGGACGTGCGTAAGAAACAGCCGTATGAAGTGTACGATCAAATGGATTTCGATATTCCCGTCGGCGTCAACGGCGACTGCTACGATCGCTACCTCTGCCGCATGGAAGAAATGCGTCAATCCGTACGCATCATCAAACAATGCGCCGACTGGCTGCGCGTCAATCCCGGCCCGGTCATCACCACAAACCACAAATTCGCTCCGCCCAAACGTACCGAAATGAAAACAGGTATGGAAGACCTGATTCACCATTTCAAACTCTTCACCGAGGGTATGCACGTTCCCGAGGGCGAAACCTATACCGCTGTCGAACACCCGAAAGGCGAGTTCGGCGTTTACATCATTTCAGACGGCGCAAACAAACCCTACCGCCTGAAAATCCGCGCACCCGGCTTCGCCCACCTGCAAGGCATGGACGAAATGGCAAAAGGCCACATGCTCGCCGACGTTGTTGCCATTATCGGTACGCAGGACATCGTATTCGGGGAGGTTGACCGATAATGTTATCCGCAGAATCCTTAAAACAAATCGACATCGAGTTGGCAAAATATCCCGCCGACCAACGCCGTTCCGCCATCATGGGCGCGTTGCGCATTGCCCAAACCGAAAAAGGCTGGCTCGCCCCCGAAACCATCGCCTTTGTTGCCGACTACATCGGCATCACGCCGGCGCAGGCATACGAAGTCGCCACTTTCTACAATATGTATGACCTCGAGCCGGTTGGTAAATACAAACTGACCGTCTGCACCAACCTTCCCTGCGCCCTGCGCGGCGGCATGGATACCGGCGAATACCTGAAGAAAAAACTCGGTATCGGCTACGGCGAAACCACGCCCGACGGCAAATTCACCCTCGTCGAAGGTGAATGCATGGGCGCATGCGGCGACGCTCCGGTTATGCTGGTCAACAACCACAGCATGTGCAGCTTTATGACTGAAGAAGCGATTGACAAGAAACTTGCCGAACTGAAATAAAAGGCCGTCTGAAAAAGGGATATGGTATGGAATACATAATAGATATTTATGAAACAGATGAATTAAATAAATATCGTTTTGTATTAGGCTCTATATCTGAAAAAACGCTTTTTGTTTTTGGTATTAATCCTAGTACTGCAGATGACAAAGAACCTGATCCTACAATTAGAAAAGTCATGGGTTTTACTGAGGAAAATGGATATACAAGTTTTGTAATGTTTAATTTGTATCCACAAAGAGCAACGAATCCTAATGATTTACCGCAAGAAGCTAGTAAAGAAATTATACAAAAAAATGTTGAAATCATTTCTAAATTGATTTCACAACAAGTAACTAGTGATATTTTGTTGGCTTGGGGTGGTTTATTTTATTCTAGAGCGTATTTCTCCGACTGCTTAAAACAGCTTTACGAAAACTTAAAACAGTACCCTGTAAATTGGTTAAGAATTGGGGAGTTTTTAAAGAGCGGACAGCCTCGACACCCATTATATGCAGCGTATAGTAACGAATTAAAGAAAATGGACATGCTGAATTTTTTGGAGAAAATTTAGCGAAGTAGGTTGGGAAACAATACAAAATACATTCAGGCCGTCTGAAAACAACGGCTGCAATCGATACGAAAACGAACAGGCACACCAAAATGGCTATTTACCAATCAGGCGTGATTTTTGACCAAGTGGATACCGCCAATCCCGACTGCTGGACATTGGACGAATACGTCAAACGCGGCGGTTACAGCGCGCTGCGTAGAATCCTGTCCGAAAACATCTCGCAAACCGACGTGATTGACGAAGTCAAAACCTCCGGCTTGCGCGGGCGCGGCGGTGCGGGCTTTCCGACCGGCTTGAAATGGAGCTTTATGCCCCGTTCCTTCCCCGGCGAAAAATACGTAGTCTGCAACACAGACGAAGGCGAACCGGGTACGTTCAAAGACCGCGACATCATCATGTTCAACCCCCATGCCCTGATTGAAGGCATGATTATCGCCGGTTACGCGATGGGTGCGAAAGCGGGCTACAACTACATTCACGGCGAAATTTTCGAAGGTTATCAACGCTTTGAAGCCGCACTCGCTCAAGCGCGCGCCGCAGGTTTTTTGGGTAAGAATATTTTAGGTTCGGACTTCGAATTCGAACTTTTCGCCCACCACGGCTACGGCGCATACATTTGCGGCGAAGAAACCGCATTGCTCGAATCGCTGGAAGGCAAAAAAGGCCAGCCGCGCTTCAAACCGCCGTTCCCCGCCTCGTTCGGCCTGTACGGCAAACCGACCACCATCAACAATACCGAAACCTTCGCTTCCGTGCCGTTTATCGTCCGCGACGGCGGTCAGGCGTTTGCCGACAAAGGCATTCCGAATGCCGGCGGTACCAAACTGTTCTGCATCTCCGGCCACGTTGAGCGTCCGGGCAACTATGAAGTGCCGTTAGGCACGCCGTTTGCCGAAATCCTGAAAATGGCGGGCGGTATGCGCGGCGGCAAAAAACTCAAAGCCGTTATTCCCGGCGGTTCATCCGCGCCCGTATTGCCTGCCGACATCATGATGCAGACCAATATGGACTACGACTCGATTTCCAAAGCCGGCTCGATGCTCGGTTCCGGAGCGATTATCGTGATGGACGAAGACGTGTGCATGGTCAAAGCCCTTGAGCGCCTGAGCTATTTTTATTACGACGAATCCTGCGGCCAATGCACCCCCTGCCGTGAAGGTACCGGCTGGCTCTACCGTATCGTCCACCGCATCGTAGAAGGCAAAGGCCGCATGGAAGACTTGGATTTGTTGGATTCCGTCGGCAACCAAATGGCAGGCCGCACCATCTGTGCTCTCGCCGACGCCGCCGTCTTCCCCGTCCGCAGCTTTACCAAGCATTTCCGTGATGAGTTTGTGCATTACATTGAACACGGCGGACCGATGAAGCCGAATAAGTGGTGTTGAGGTTTCAGACGATCTTTATTTGAATAATTCAATCTGTTCGAAGAGATTTGAGTAAAACCTTTGCATGCCTTTATTATGAATTGTCATGTGCAATCTTCTGTTCAAAAGGGATCGTGGGGAATCCCCCAATTTGATTAAATTTTGAACTGAAAGGTAGTTAATATGAAGATAAGAGATATCCTGGGTGTTTTAATGGCGGTTTTGTTATTAGCCAGTTGTGCATCTGCTGCCCCAAACTATATTAATGGTCGCTATTATATGGCCGGAGATTCAGCTTGTGAGCGAGGGAGTGTAAATAAAGATGGCAATCTGAATTGTTATAATTCAAAAGGAGAATATACAGAATCAAGAAGACCTATTTCTGAGATGCAAGCAAAAGCTTGGTATGACAGTATAAATAGCCCAAGTAGCTTCGGTGGAGGTGGATATAATCCTCCTCGTCAAACAATCTGTAATAATATTGCAGGAACTGTAATTTGTAATTCTTTCTAAAGTAATTTATACAAATATTTAGTAAATAATTATTTATCAAATACCCGTAACTAGGAACGAACCATGTTACAAATCGAAATCGACGGCAAACAGGTATCTGTGGAGCAGGGCGCGACGGTGATTGAGGCCGCGCACAAGCTCGGTACTTATATTCCGCATTTCTGTTACCACAAAAAGCTCTCCATCGCCGCCAACTGCCGTATGTGTCTGGTGGATGTGGAAAAAGCCCCCAAACCGCTGCCCGCCTGCGCCACGCCGGTTACAGACGGCATGATTGTGCGTACGCATTCGGCAAAAGCCCGCGAAGCGCAGGAAGGCGTGATGGAGTTCCTGCTCATCAACCATCCGCTTGATTGTCCGACCTGCGACCAGGGCGGTGAATGCCAGTTGCAGGATTTGGCGGTGGGCTACGGCAAAACCACCAGCCGTTATACCGAGGAAAAACGTTCCGTCGTCGGCAAAGACATGGGGCCTTTGGTTTCCGCCGAGGAGATGAGCCGCTGCATCCATTGCACCCGCTGCGTGCGTTTCACCGAAGAAATCGCCGGCTTGCAGGAAATTGCGATGGCGAATCGCGGCGAACACTCCGAAATCATGCCCTTTATCGGCAAAGCGGTGGAAACCGAGCTGTCGGGTAACGTCATCGATTTGTGCCCCGTCGGCGCGCTGACCAGCAAACCGTTCCGCTTCAACGCGCGTACTTGGGAGCTGAACCGCCGCAAATCCGTTTCCGCACATGATGCTTTGGGCAGCAACCTGATTGTGCAAACCAAAGACCATACCGTCCGCCGCGTGCTGCCGCTGGAAAACGAAGCGATTAACGAATGCTGGCTGTCCGACCGCGACCGTTTCGCCTACGAAGGCCTGTATCACGCAAGCCGTCTGAAAAAACCGAAAATCAAACAGGGCGGCGAGTGGATAGACGTGGATTGGAAAACCGCGTTGGAATATGTCCGTAGCGCGATTGAATGTATCGCCAAAGACGGCAACCAAAACCAAGTCGGTATTTGGGCGAACCCGATGAATACGGTTGAAGAACTGTATCTGGCGAAGAAACTTGCCGACGGTTTGGGCGTTAAAAATTTCGCCACCCGCCTGCGCCAACAGGACAAACGTCTTTCAGACGACCTCAATGGTGCGCAATGGCTGGGACAAAGTATCGAATCGCTGGCGGACAACGAAGCCGTACTGGTGGTCGGTGCGAACCTGCGCAAAGAACAGCCGCTCCTGACTGCCCGCCTGCGCCGCGCTGCCAAAGAACGCATGGCTTTGAGCGTGTTGGCCAGCAGCAAGGAAGAATTGTTGATGCCGCTTCTAGCTCAGGAAGCGGTGCATCCCGACGAGTGGGTAGGTCGTCTGAAAAACCTGTCTGCCGATGCGGAAAACGCGATTACCGCGAGCCTGAAAAACGCTGAAAAAGCAGCGGTGATTTTGGGCGCGGAAGTGCAAAACCATCCCGATTACGCTGCGATTTACGCCGCCGCACAAGAGCTGGCGGACGCAACCGGCGCGGTGCTGGGTATTTTGCCGCAGGCTGCCAACAGCGTCGGTGCGGACGTATTGGGCGTGAACTCAGGCGAGAGCGTTGCCGAAATGGCAAACGCGCCGAAACAGGCAGTCTTGCTGCTCAACGTCGAACCGGAAATCGATACGGTGGACGGCGCAAAAGCCGTAGCCGCGTTGAAACAGGCGAAAAGCGTGATGGCGTTTACGCCGTTTGTCAGCGAAACGTTGCTGGACGTGTGCGACGTATTGCTGCCGATTGCGCCGTTTACCGAAACATCGGGCAGCTTCATCAATATGGAAGGCCGTCTGCAATCCTTCCACGGCGTCGTTCAGGGCTTCGGCGACTCGCGTCCGCTGTGGAAAGTGTTGCGCGTATTGGGCAACCTGTTTGACCTGCAAGGCTTTGAATACCACGATACCGCCGCGATTCTGAAAGACGCGTTGTACGCGGAAAGCCTGCCATCCAAACTGAGCAACCGTGCCGCATCGACTCAAAAAGATTTTCAGACGACCTCAAGCCGCCTCGTGCGCGTGGGCGGAGTCGGTATTTATCACACCGATGCCATCGTGCGCCGTTCCGCGCCGTTGCAAGCGACCAGCCATGCCGCCGTGCCTGCCGCGCGCGTGAATCCGAACACTTTGGCGCGTTTAGGCCTCCAAGACGGACAAACCGCTGTCGCCAAACAAAACGGCGCAGGCGTGTCTGTGATGGTCAAAGCCGATGCCGGACTGCCTGAAAACGTGGTGCATCTGCCGCTGCATACCGAAAATGCCGCGCTGGGTGCGTTGATGGACACTATTGAACTGGCGGGAGCTTGATTATGCAGGAATGGTTCCAAAACCTCTTTGCCGCAACGCTCGGTTTGGGCGATTTGGGCATCACCGTGGGCTTGGTGGTGTCCGTCATCGTCAAAATCGTGATTATCCTGATTCCGCTGATTCTGACCGTCGCCTACCTGACTTATTTCGAACGTAAAGTCATCGGCTTCATGCAGCTTCGCGTCGGTCCGAACGTAACCGGTCCGTGGGGGCTGGTTCAGCCGTTTGCCGACGTGTTCAAACTCTTGTTTAAAGAAGTTACCCGTCCGAAGCTGTCAAACAAAGCCTTGTTCTACATCGGCCCGATTATGTCGCTCGCCCCGTCTTTCGCAGCGTGGGCGGTGATTCCGTTCAACGAAGAATGGGTGCTGACCAATATCAATATCGGCCTTTTGTACATCCTGATGATTACCTCGCTGTCGGTTTACGGCGTGATCATCGCGGGCTGGGCTTCCAACTCCAAATATTCGTTCCTGGGCGCAATGCGTGCCTCCGCGCAAAGCATTTCTTACGAAATCGCCATGAGTGCCGCGCTGGTGTGCGTCGTGATGGTGTCGGGCAGTATGAACTTCTCCGACATCGTTGCCGCACAAGCTAAGGGTATCGCGGGCGGCTCCGTGTTCTCGTGGAACTGGCTGCCGCTGTTCCCAATCTTCATCGTCTATCTGATTTCCGCCGTTGCCGAAACCAACCGCGCACCGTTTGATGTGGCGGAGGGCGAATCCGAAATCGTTGCCGGCCACCACGTCGAATATTCCGGCTTCGCGTTCGCGCTGTTTTTCCTTGCCGAATACATTTTCATGATTCTGATTGCCGCGCTGACATCGCTGATGTTCCTCGGCGGCTGGCTGTCCCCGTTCCCGCAAAGCTGGGGCATTGTCGGCACGCCTTCCGCGTTCTGGATGTTCGTGAAAATGGCGGCGGTGCTGTACTGGTATCTGTGGATTCGTGCAACCTTCCCACGCTACCGCTACGACCAAATCATGCGCCTAGGCTGGAAAGTGCTGATTCCCATCGGCTTCGCCTATATCGTGATTTTGGGTCTGTGGATGATTTCGCCGCTGAATTTGTGGAAATAAGTTTCAGACGACGTATCAAGGTCGTCTGAAAACGCAGTTTTGAATATTTAACGGAATCCCTGTTTTGAGGGAACAGAATATGGCTAATTTAGTAAAAACTTTCTTGCTCGGCGAACTGGTCAAAGGCATGGGCGTAACACTCAAAAACTTTTTCGCCCGCAAAGACACGATTTATTTCCCCGAAGAGAAAACGCCGCAGTCTGTGCGTTTCCGCGGTCTGCACGCGCAGCGGCGGTATCCGAACGGTGAGGAACGCTGCATCGCGTGTAAATTGTGCGAGGCGGTGTGTCCGGCAATGGCGATCAACATCGAATCTGAAGAACGCGAAGACGGCACGCGCCGCACCAAGCGTTACGACATCGACCTGACCAAGTGTATCTTCTGCGGCTTCTGCGAAGAAGCCTGTCCGACCGATGCGATTGTGGAAACCCATATTTTTGAATACCACGGCGAGAAAAAAGGCGACTTGCACATGACCAAGCCGATCCTCTTGGCAATCGGCGACAAATACGAAGCCGAAATCGCCAAGCGCAAAGCCGCTGACGCGCCGTACCGCTAAGGAGCAGACGAATGACTTTTTCCGCGATTCTGTTCTATATCCTTGCCGCCATCGTCCTATACGGTGCGCTGCGTACCGTTACTGCGAAAAACCCTGTCCATGCCGCTTTGCATCTGGTGCTGACCTTCTGCGTGAGCGCGATGATTTGGATGCTGATGCAGGCGGAGTTTTTGGGCGTTACGCTGGTGGTCGTGTATGTCGGCGCAGTGATGGTGCTGTTCCTGTTCGTCGTGATGATGCTGAATATCGACATCGAGGAAATGCGCGCCGGTTTCTGGCGTCATGCGCCTGTTGCCGGTGTGGTCGGTACGCTGTTGGCGGTTGCGCTGATTCTGATTCTGGTCAACCCGAAAACCGACCTTGCCGCATTTGGTTTGATGAAAGACATTCCTGCGGATTACAACAACATCCGCGATTTGGGCAGCCGTATTTATACCGACTACCTGCTGCCGTTTGAGCTGGCGGCGGTATTGCTGCTGTTGGGTATGGTGGCGGCGATTGCGCTGGTTCACCGTAAAACCACCAATCCGAAACGCATGGATCCTGCCGACCAAGTTAAAGTGCGCGCCGACCAAGGCCGTATGCGCTTGGTGAAAATGGAAGCCGTGAAACCGCAAACCGAATCTGCGGAAGAAAACGAAGTTTCAGACGACCTCAAGCCGAAAGAGGAGGGCAAAGCATGATTACCTTGACGCATTATTTGGTATTGGGCGCGCTCCTGTTCGGTATCAGCGCGATGGGCATCTTTATGAACCGCAAAAACGTGCTGGTCTTGCTGATGTCGATCGAGCTGATGCTTTTGGCGGTAAACTTCAACTTTATCGCCTTCTCGCAGCATCTGGGCGATACCGCCGGACAGATTTTCGTATTCTTCGTATTGACCGTTGCTGCTGCCGAATCTGCCATCGGTTTGGCAATTATGGTATTGGTGTACCGCAACCGACAAACAATCAACGTTGCCGATTTGGATGATTTGAAAGGGTAGAGCGGATGCCGTCTGAACAAACCGATCAAGTGAATATCGAGCAATGGGTGTTTAAGCCGCGTTCGCTTTTAGTTTTGTGTTGGCTTGTTATTCCGTTTTTCTTGTCGATTTGGCTGGTGTGGTTTGCGTTCGCATGGGCGGGGCGGTTGGGCTGGCTGTTTGGCTTATTGTCGGTTTTGTGTGCGGGTATCGGGATTGCCGGATGGAAGATGTGGCAAAATTCGCGCCGCAATACGGGCAGAGATCGGGAATTCATACGTTTGGACGAAGACGGTTTGTCTTATTGCATACACGGCTGTGGGGCGGGTAAGGTGAAATACGCATGGATACGCTCTGTGTATCAAGTTCATACAAGGGGCTGTCAAGGCATTGCGGTGGAATACCGTAGACCTGAAACAGGCGTGTTTTTGGATACAATAATGCTGACTGACCTTGACCGCTTGGACTTAGGCGGGAACGGTTTCAAATTGGTAGATCCCCACGACATCATCACTAAAGCGATTAGGGCGCGTTGTCAAGACAGGCAGCTTTATCGGATTTGAATGCTGTCGCACGGTTTGGCTGAAAATCCGAAGCCTGTAAGGAAAAAATTTAAGGTTGGACAACCTGCCTTATGGCGTGAGGTCGTCTGAAAACCAAGACAAAGTAGATTGGTCGGATTAGGGAATCCGACCGACAAAGCAAACATAGATTTTTAAATCAAAAAGGTTCATCCAAAATGAACGACATGACTTTATATCTCATCATTGCCCTCGTGCCTTTGGCAGGCTCGCTGATTGCGGGTTTGTTCGGCAATAAAATCGGACGTGCCGGCGCGCATACGGTTACGATACTCGGCGTGGCGGTGTCCGCCGTACTGTCGGCTTATGTGCTGTGGGGCTTTATCGACGGCAGCCGCGCCAAGTTTGACGAGAATGTCTATACTTGGCTGACGATGGGCGGTTTGGATTTTTCCGTCGGCTTCTTGGTCGATACGATGACGGCGATGATGATGGTCGTGGTAACGGGCGTGTCGTTGATGGTGCATATCTACACCATCGGTTATATGCACGATGAAAAAGTCGGCTACCAACGCTTCTTCAGCTATATTTCTTTGTTTACATTCAGCATGTTGATGCTGATCATGAGCAACAATTTCGTCCAACTCTTCTTCGGTTGGGAAGCGGTGGGCTTGGTATCGTATCTCTTGATCGGTTTCTATTTCAAACGTCCGAGCGCGATTTTTGCCAACCTGAAAGCCTTTTTGATCAACCGTGTCGGCGACTTCGGCTTTTTGCTCGGTATCGGTTTGGTGCTTGCCTATTTCGGCGGCAGCCTGCGTTATCAGGACGTATTCGCCTATCTGCCCAACGTACAAAATGCCACCATCCAGCTTTTCCCCGGTGTGGAATGGTCGTTGATTACCGTAACCTGCCTGCTCCTGTTTGTGGGCGCGATGGGTAAATCGGCTCAGTTCCCGCTGCATGTCTGGCTGCCCGATTCGATGGAAGGCCCGACGCCGATTTCCGCATTGATTCACGCCGCGACGATGGTTACGGCGGGTCTGTTCATGGTGTCGCGCATGTCGCCGATTTACGAAATGAGCAGCACCGCGCTGTCGGTCATTATGGTTATCGGCGCGATTACCGCTCTGTTTATGGGTTTCTTGGGCGTGATTCAAAACGACATCAAGCGCGTGGTTGCGTATTCCACCCTGTCGCAACTGGGCTATATGACCGTGGCTCTGGGCGCGTCCGCCTATTCCGTGGCGATGTTTCACGTCATGACCCACGCCTTCTTTAAAGCCTTGCTGTTCTTGGCCGCAGGTAGCGCCATTATCGGTATGCACCACGACCAAGACATGCGCCATATGGGCAATCTGAAAAAATACATGCCGATTACTTGGCTGACCATGCTGATCGGTAACTTGTCGCTGATCGGTACGCCGTTCTTCTCCGGCTTCTACTCCAAAGATTCGATTATCGAAGCGGCGAAATACAGCACCCTGCCGGGCAGCGGCTTTGCCTATTTCGCCGTCCTCGCCAGTGTGTTCGTTACCGCGTTTTACGCGTTCCGCCAATACTTTATGGTGTTCCACGGCGAAGAAAAATGGCGCAGCCTGCCCGAACACCATTCAGACGGCCATGGCGAAGAACATCACGGCTTGGGCAAAAACGACAATCCGCACGAAAGCCCGCTGGTCGTTACCCTGCCGCTGATTCTGCTTGCGATTCCGTCCGTCATCATCGGTTACATCGCCATCGAACCCATGCTCTACGGCGATTTCTTCAAAGACGTGATTTTCGTCAACGCCGACGCGCATCCGACCATGCACATCATGAAGGAAGAGTTCCACGGTGCATTGGCGATGGTGTCGCACAGCCTGCATTCGCCCGTCCTCTATCTCGCTATCGCAGGCGTATTGAGCGCATGGCTTTTGTACGTCAAACTGCCGCACCTGCCCGCCAAAATCGCGCAGGCGTTCCGTCCGGTTTACGTTTTGTTTGAAAACAAATACTACCTCGACGCCCTGTATTTCAACGTCTTCGCCAAAGGTACGCGCGCGTTGGGCAACTTCTTCTGGAAAGTCGGCGATACCGCCATTATCGACAACGGCATCGTCAACGGTTCTGCCAAACTGGTCGGTGCGATTGCCGCTCAGATACGCAAAGTCCAAACCGGCTTTATCTACACCTACGCCGCCGCTATGGTGTTCGGCGTATTGGTATTGCTCGGCATGACCTTCTGGGGCTTGTTCAGGTAAAAATGAGATTTTCATACGACGTTTAGGTCGTCTGAAAAAGGAAACGTGAGAAAGAATGGTTGAAGCCAAATTACCGCAAACCCTAGACGAAGTCCGTGAAGCCATCGACGGTTTGGACAAGGAATTAATAGAATTGCTCGCCCGCCGGCAGAAGCTGGTACGGCAGGCAGGCCGTCTGAAACCTAAAAACGATGTGCAGGCGGTTTCCGCGCCTGAACGGGTGGCGCAAGTGATTGCCTCGCGCCGTGCCTATGCCGAAAAGGCCGGTTTGTCGCCCGAAGTAGCCGAAGCAGTTTGGCGCAGTATGATTGATGCGTTCATTAAACTGGAGATGGAAACCAACCGTACCGACGGGGCGTAGCCAACATTTCGGTCATAATTGATTTACTTGGATAGATACGGAATTTGCCGACCGCCGTCATTCCCGCGCAGGCGGGAATCCAGACCTATCGGCGCATAAACCTGTCAAGGAAAAAGGTTTCCTAAAATCTACGTTCTGGATTCCCGCCTGCGCGGGAATGACGGGATTTAATAAAAGTTGTATTGATAGGTTTATCTAGATACAGAATCAAAGAGACGCGAAAATGCCCGACACGCACACCATCCGCTCCGCCGAATTTACCGCTCCCCGAGCATGGGACGCACTCGACATTGCCAATATGAACGGCACTACCGTGCGCCTGCACTGGACGGACCAGCCCTACAAATGGCACGTCAACGACGGCGAGGAAGTGTTTGCCGTGATGGACGGCGAAGTCGATATGCACTACCGAGAAAACGGCGAAGAACACATCGTTCGGTTGAAAAGCGGCGACATCTTCTATGCAGGAATCGGTACGGAACACGTCGCCCATCCGTGCGGCGAAGCGCGGATTTTGGTGATCGAGAAAGAAGGCAGTGTTTGAGGTCGTCTGAAAAGAAGGTTTCAGGCGGCAACAGATTAGAGTTTCAGACGACATCTGACATTTCAGATAATCAGGCCGTCTGAAAAATAGAAGGGCAGATAATATGGATAAACAGCTGTTTGACGGTACAGTTCGTTTTGAGCATGTAACCGGTGTCGGCACGATGCAGGTAGATTTCCAGCCCAATCAGCGTGTTTATACGATGATTGGCGAGAATGGTGTGGGTAAGACCAAATTTTTGGAATGTTTGTTTACGGTTTTGCTCTTTACCAATTCATCTGCATTGGAAAAAGGTGGTTGCATTAAGACAAATAAATTACCTTTTAAAAAAGTGGAAAGTCTAATTTTCACTCAAAAATTTGATGAAAATGAAGTTTATCAGATCGGGGGTGAAGGGAGGACGCTTTTTTCAGGTTATACCCATGATTTGCCAATTATTTATTTGGCAGCGCAGAATCGTGGTGGCATTAAATATACGCATTCTGCTATACCAGAATTGGAGAAGCATGAAAAGCGAATGGAAAAATATTTAGATGGGCTCTTTGATATTTTCTGGCATGACCATACTGAAGAAAATTTCAAAAATCTGAATATGAATACGAATGTTAAAGAGTGGGTTATTCAACGTGCCAACTCTGCTAACCAATTCCAAGCAAAAGAGGATAATCGTCAGATAGAGTTAGAAGTATTGGTTTCGTTATTGAACAAAATAGATAGTCGAATCGATGAAAAATTCTTAGAAAAGTCTGGTTACGAAGTATTTATCAAAGTCGAAGGTGAAAGACGGGAGCTTTCAGATTTATCTAGTGGATTCACATCTATTGTGAAGATTATTCAATCTATTATTGCGGGTTATAGCTATTTTACTAATAAAGAACAAATTGCAGAGGTTGATGGGGTAGTTCTAATTGACGAAATAGAAAGCCATTTGCACAACGAATGGCAGATCAAAATTGTACCGCTGCTGAAAAAATTGTTTCCGAACACAACGTTTTTCATTACCACGCATTCGTCTTTGGTCATCAGTCAGTTGGAGCAGGGAGAAGCCTACCGTTTGGCACGTAGCAAGGACGGGGTGGTCTATGGCAAGATGATTGACTATCCAAGTAATGCTTCTTTTGTGGATTTGCTCAACGAAGCATTCGGCGTGGATTTGAATAAGAAGAAGATAGAACGCGTCCAAGAGCGTAATCAAGAACAGGCAAAAAAAGCCTTATTAGAATTGGTACGTCAGGAATTGGGCGGATTAGGGGATAAATAATGACGGTTTATCTTTTAGATACCAATTACTTGGTTTATTTGGCGGATGATGACAGTGATGAAGAAAAGCGGAAAGCCGTATTGAGCGATATGGCGGAAAAGTTGCAGCAGGATGACAACCGTTTTGTAATTACCCCGCTTATCCGTTATGAAGTTTTGCGCGGTGTAGATTGGGGAAAATCTGAAAAATTGTCTCTATTAACCGGTGTTTTGGCACAGTTTGAATCTTTGGACATTACACAGAATGTTTCTGATTTGGCAAGTAATCTGTACCGCTTTGATAAGTTTGAAGCCGAACGTGATAATACGCCGAAGAATTTAGAAAAACGTAAATTCGATATGTTTCATTATGCGACTGCCAGTGTGAATAATTTAGAAATCTTATCCCACGATACCGATGTTAATAAGATTAAAGATTTACATGAAAGAATGAGGCTGGAAGATTCGGCAAAATTAGCTTGAGACAAATAGCAGAAGCCTGAACAATCTTTTTCAGACGGCCTCTTAAAACGTCGTCTGAAAAACCAACCCATACAACTATATTTTTATTTTAACCACAGGTTAACCACTATGTTTTCCAACTACCTACTCAGCTTGGCAATATGGATACCCATCGCTGCGGGCGTGCTGGTTTTAGCGACGGGGCCGGACAGCCGTGCGCCGCTTGCCCGCGTGCTCGCTTTAATCGGTGCGCTTGCCGGTTTCTTGGTAACGCTGCCCTTGTTTACGGGTTTCGACCGTTTGAGCGGCGGCTATCAGTTTACCGAGTTCCACGAGTGGATTCCGCTTTTGCGAATCAACTACTCGTTGGGGGTGGACGGTATTTCGGTGCTGTTTGTCATTCTGAACGCGTTTATCACGCTGATGGTGGTGCTGGCGGGTTGGGAAGTGATTCAGAAGCGTCCGGCGCAATATATGGCGGCGTTTTTAATCATGTCGGGCCTGATTAACGGCGCGTTTTCAGCGCGGGATGCCCTGCTGTTTTATGTGTTCTTCGAGGGTATGCTGATTCCGCTGTACCTGATTATCGGTGTATGGGGCGGTCCGCGCCGCGTGTATGCGTCGGTGAAGCTGTTTCTCTATACGCTGATGGGTTCGTTGCTGATGCTGGTGGCGATTGTGTATCTGTCTTACCAAGTCGGTGGCTTTGCGATTGAGGATTTCCAAAACATCAAACAGATTCCGCTGGGCGTGCAACAGCTTTTGTTTGTGGCGTTTTTCCTGTCGTTTGCGGTGAAAGTGCCGATGTTCCCCGTGCACACTTGGTTGCCGGATGCCCACGTTGAGGCGCCGACGGGCGGTTCGATGGTGTTGGCGGCGATTACGCTGAAATTGGGCGCATACGGCTTTTTGCGCTTCATCCTGCCGATTCTGCCCGACGCGTCGCGCTATTTCGCGCCGGTCATCATCGTGTTGAGCCTGATTGCGGTGGTGTATATTGGCATGGTCGCGCTGGTGCAGACCGATATGAAAAAACTGGTGGCATATTCGTCCATCAGCCATATGGGTTTCGTTACCTTGGGGATGTTCTTGTTCATTAACGGACAGTTGAACGACTGGGCGTTGAAAGGCGCGGTCATCCAGATGATTTCACACGGTTTCGTGTCGGCGGCGATGTTTATGTGTATCGGCGTGATGTACGACCGCCTGCACACGCGCAATATCGCCGATTACGGCGGCGTGGTGAACGTGATGCCCAAGTTTGCGGCGTTTATGATGCTGTTTGCGATGGCAAACGCGGGTCTGCCGGCGACTTCGGGCTTCGTGGGCGAGTTTATGGTAATTATGGGCGCGGTCAAAGTGAATTTCTGGGTGGGCGCGCTGGCGGCGCTGACGCTGATTTACGGTGCGTCTTACACGCTGTGGATGTATAAGCGCGTGATTTTCGGCGCGGTCGGTAATCCGCACGTTGCCGATATGAAAGACATCAACTGCCGCGAATTTGCGATTCTGGCGATTTTGGCGGTTGCGGTATTGGGTATGGGCCTGTATCCGCAGGCGTTTATCGAAGTGGTGCATCAGGCGGCAAACGATTTGATTGCCCATGTGGCGCAAAGCAAGATTTGAGGTGTGCGAATGAACTTGATTGATTTGAACTTAATGCCTGCCATGCCCGAAATCGTGCTGTTTGCGCTGCTGATTGCCGTATTGCTGGCAGATTTGTGGATTAGCGATAAAAACCGCTATCTGACCCATCTGATGAGCTTGGGAACCGTTATTATCGTAGCGGTTACGCAGCTGGCAGTGTGGGAGCAGGGCAGTACGTTGGCGTTTCACGGAATGTATATCGCCGACGGTATGTCGCGCCTGTCCAAGCTGGTGTTGTACGGATTGACCTTCGGGCTGTTTATTTACAGCAAGCCCTATAATCAGGCGCGCGGTATTTTTAAAGGCGAGTTTTATACTTTGTCGCTGTTTGCCCTGTTAGGCATGAGCGTGATGGTGAGTGCGGCGCATTTCCTGACCGCCTATATCGGTTTGGAACTTTTGTCGCTGTCGCTTTACGCCATGATTGCGCTGCGCCGCGATTCCGGCCGCTCCGCCGAAGCCGCGCTCAAATATTTCGTCTTGGGCGCGCTGGCTTCCGGCCTGCTGCTCTACGGCATTTCGATGGTGTACGGCGCGACGGGTTCGCTCGAATTCGCCACTGTTTTGGCGTCGTCTTATAGCGAACTTGCCAACGAATGGCTGTTGAAACTGGGGCTGGTGTTTATCGTTGTGGCGGTAGCGTTCAAACTGGGCGCGGTGCCATTTCATATGTGGGTGCCTGACGTGTACCACGGCGCGCCGACATCCGTTGCCGCGTTTGTCGGTACGGCGCCGAAAATCGCCGCCGTCGTCTTTGCCTTCCGCATTTTGGTTACCGGTTTGGGAACGGTGCATCACGACTGGTCGCAGATGTTCGCCGTGTTGGCGGTGGCATCGCTTTTGGTCGGTAACCTTGCCGCCATCATGCAGGCCAACATCAAACGTATGCTTGCCTATTCCACCATATCGCATATGGGCTTTATCCTGCTGGCGTTTATGGCGGGAGCGGTCGGTTTTGCGGCGGGCTTGTATTACGCCATTACTTACGCGCTGATGGCGGCGGTCGGTTTCGGCGTATTGATGGTATTGTCCACCGACAATATCGAGTGTGAAGAAATCAAAGATTTGGCAGGTTTGAACCAACGCCATGCCTGGTTTGCCTTCCTGATGTTGCTGGCAATGTTCTCGATGGCGGGTATTCCGCCGCTGATGGGCTTTTACGCCAAATTCGGCGTGATTAAGGCTTTGTTGAGCGCATCAACCGCCCAAAATGCCGCCATGGCGGGCAGCACATACATCGTACTTGCCGTGTTCGCCGTAGTGATGTCGTTAATCGGCGCGTTCTACTACCTGCGCGTAGTCAAGGTCATGTATTTCGACGAATCTGCCCATGACCAGCCCGTTGGCAGCAACTATGCCGCCAAATTCTTCCTAAGCGTCAACGCGTTCCTGCTGATTTTGTGGGGCATCATGCCACAAACGGTGATTGACTGGTGCGCTAGGGCTTTGGAAAACACCTTGTAAAGTGATGAACCGAAACGGCAGCCGTGTCAGAGGCTGCCGTTTTTGTTAAGATACGCAGCTCAAGATTGTTTTTTCAGACGGCCTTTTGAATCAAAAAGGCCGTCTGAAAACAGAAAGACACACCATCATGACCGCATCCATGTACATCCTTTTGGTATTGGCACTCATCTTCGCCAACGCCCCCTTCGTTACCACCAAATTTTTCGGTGTATTCCAGCTCAAGCGCAAACATATCGGGCATCACCTCGTCGAATTGGCGGCAGGCTTCATCCTGACCGCGGTCCTCGCCTACATTCTCGAATCCCGCGCTGGCGCGGTTCAGCATCAAGACTGGGAATTTTACGCCACCGTAGTCTGCCTCTACCTGATATTCGCCTTCCCTTGTTTCGTATGGCGTTATTTCTGGCACGCGCGCAACCGCGAATAAACTTTTCAGACGGCCTTCCGACCATTCCGCCACCCCGAACAAACGAGAAAAACCATGTCCCTGCAAAACCTCTCCAACATCCGCACCCTCGTCGTCAAAGTCGGCTCCAGCCTCGTTACCGCAGGCGGCAAAGGCATAGACCAAGCCGCACTCGACCGCTGGGCGGCGCAAATCGCCGAATTGGGCAAACAAGGCGTACAAACCGTCCTCGTTTCCAGCGGCGCCATCGCCGAAGGCATCAAGCGACTGGGCTGGAGCAAACGCCCCACCGCCATCAACGAACTGCAAGCCGCCGCCGCCGTCGGGCAAACCGGCATTGCCCAAGCCTACGAAGCCGCGTTCGCACCGCACGGCATCCGCACCGCCCAAATCCTGCTCACCCACGACGACCTGAGCAACCGCACCCGCTATCTCAACGCCCGCAGCACCCTGCAAACCCTGTTATCCAAAGGCATCGTCCCCGTCATCAACGAAAACGACACCGTGACCACCGACGAAATCAAACTCGGCGACAACGACACCCTCGGCGCACTCGTGACCAACCTCATCGAAGCCGACGCCCTCGTCCTTCTGACCGACCAAAAAGGCCTGTACGACAGCGACCCGCGCAAAAATCCGCAAGCCAAACTGATTCCGACCATAGCAGCCGACCATCCCGACCTCGAAAGCATGGCGGGCGGCGCGGGCAGCAGCGTCGGCACCGGCGGCATGTACACCAAAGTGACCGCCGCCAAACGCGCCGCACTCAGCGGAGCCGCCACCGTCGTCGCATGGGGCGGCGAACCCGACGTCCTCGTCCGCCTCAAACAAGGCGAAAGCATAGGCACGCTCTTTACCAGCGCGCACAGCCGCGTCGCCGCCCGCAAACAATGGCTGCTCGGACACGTCCAAACCGCCGGCAGCCTGACCGTCGACAGCGGCGCGGTAAAAGCCCTGACCGAACAACACGCCAGCCTGCTGCCCGTCGGCTGCATCCGTGCGGACGGACATTTCCACCGCGGCGAACTCGTCGCCATCCTCGATACCGACGGCAAAGAAATCGCCCGCGGCCTCACCAATTACAGCAGCGGCGAAACCGCCAAAATCCTGCAAACCCCGTCCGAACGCATCGCCGAAAAATTAGGCTATACCCACGAAGACGAACTTATCCACCGCGACAATATGGCGTCGCATTGGTAGGGAAGGGGAAAAGTAAATATATAAGGTGTAGAAATCAGTAGCGTTGTTTACAGTATT
>NZ_KV789592.1:49875-52177 GCF_001807625.1 Neisseria sp. HMSC03D10 | reverse complement strand
ATACTGTAAACAACGCTACTGATTTCTACATTTAAAACAAATAAATTTCACTCTGCTGCTACTAACAATGATTTTTCCTAGATACCGTTTTTACTAAAATCATAAATCTTGGGTTCAACATTAGTCGGAGAAAGAACTAATAAAACCAACTCCATCTTAAACATTGACCTTGACAACTTAATTTACTTAAAAGGTCGTCTGAAAACTTAAATCCGTTTTCAGACGACCTTTGCTTTTCACCAACTTTATTGTCCGCGTAAGAATAATGCGTCCAATTCTTTCAGCGTCAGTTTCACCCAGGTCGGGCGGCCGTGGTTGCATTGGTTGCTGCGCGGGGTGTTTTCCATGTCGCGCATGAGGGCGTTCATTTCGGGCAGGGTGAGTTGGCGGCCGGCACGGACGGAGCCGTGGCAGGACATGGTGGCGAGGATGTGGTTTTCGTGTTCTTCGATGGTTTGGCTGCTGCCGACTTGGGCGAGTTCGCCCAATACGTCTTTGGCGAGCGAGACGACGTCGGCTTTGCCGAGCATGGCGGGGACGGAGCGGACGGCGAGGGTGTTGCCGCCCATGTCGGACAGTTCCAGCCCGAAGCCTGCCAGCGTGTCGGCATGGTCGGCGAGGGTGGCGCATTCTTCGTGGGACGCGGCGAAGGTAACGGGGATGAGCAGGCGTTGGCTTTGTAGGTTGCCGTTTTCCTGCCGCTGGCGTTTCATTTTTTCGTAGTTGACGCGCTCGGCGGCGGCGTGCATGTCGATGAGCAGCAGGCTGTCTTCGGCTTGGGCGAGGATGTAGATGCCCAATAATTGGGCGATGGCGAAGCCGAGCGGCGGCAGTTCGGGTTTGGGGTCGTCTGAAAAGGTATGTGCGGGGTTTTCAGACGACGTGGGGGACGTGTTGCCGAAGCGGGCTTGTTCGAATTGTGCCAACTCTATGTCTGCTTCATCGGCTGCGGTGTTTTTGAAGAGTTCGGCGTAGGTGTTGAGGGCGGCGCGGCTTTCGCGCAGGGACAGGCTGCGTTGCTGCGGCGCGCGTGCTGCCTGATAGGGCATGGGGGCGGTTTTGCCGGAACCGAAGGTGCTGCGCGGTTCGGAAGCGTGTGCGCTGGGTGCGGCGGCGAAAATGTTTTCAGACGACGCGGTCGGGTTTGTGCGGAACTCGCTAGACTCGTTTTCAGACGACGTTGCCGCGGGACGGATGCCTGTGATTTCGTGCAACACTTCGCCTGCGTTGCCGACGCTTTCGGTCAAGTCGGCGCGGGTGTCGGCGAGGGCTTTGTTGAGGGTGTGGAACACGAGTTGGTGTACCTGCTGGCTGTCGCGGAAGCGGATTTCGGTTTTAGTGGGGTGGACGTTGACGTCCACGGCTTCGGGCGGCAGGTCGAGGAAGAGGACGAAGGCGGGGGTGAGGGCGTTGTGCAATACGTCGCGGTATGCCTGTTTGACGGCGTGGAGCATGACTTTGTCGCGCACGAAGCGGTGGTTGACGAAGCAGTATTGTTTGTCGGTTTTGCCTTTGGCGAAGGTGGGTTTGGCGATGGCGCCGTAAAGCCGCAGCGCACCGTTGCCGCTGTCGATTTCTAAGGATGCTGCCTGAAAGTCTTCGCCGACGATGGCGGCTATGCGTTCGTGCAGGCTTTGGGCTGGGAGTTTGAATACTTGTTTGCCGTCGCGTTTGAGCGAGAAGGCGATGTGCGGATGCGCCAGCGCGAGGCGTTCGAGCATGGTGGCGCAGTGGGCGTATTCGGTGTTTTCGGATTTGAGGAACTTGCGCCGCGCGGGGGTGTTGAAGAAGAGTTCGGCGGCTTCGATGGTGGTGCCAACAGGATGGGCGGCGGCGGTGGGGCTGCTGAGTTTGCCGTCTTCGGCTTTGACTTGGGTTGCGTGAGCGCTGCCGTCTTGGCGGCTGGTCAGGGTCAGGCGGCTGACAGAGGCGATGCTTGCCAAGCCTTCGCCGCGAAAGCCCATGCTGGCGACGTGTTCCAAATCGTTTAAGGTTTTGATTTTGCTGGTGGCGTGGCGGTGGAGCGCGAGTTCGATGTCGTCGGGGTGGATGCCGCCGCCGTTGTCGCTGACGCGGATGAGGCGGATGCCGCCGCCCGCCAGCTCGACTTCAATCGCCGTCGCGCCTGCGTCTATGCTGTTTTCGACAATTTCTTTGAGGGCGTTGGCGGGGCGTTCGACCACTTCGCCGGCGGCGATTTGGTTGACGAGGTGGTCGGGCAGGGCGGCGATTCGGGACATGGGTTTCTTCCGTTTTCAAACTGGCGAGTATTATAGCAAAAGGTCGTCTGAAAACCGGAATC
>NZ_KV789592.1:29643-49855 GCF_001807625.1 Neisseria sp. HMSC03D10 | reverse complement strand
GTACTGGTTTAAAGTTAATCCACTATAATTTTCATGGGAGGTTGGCTGAATCAGGTAATTTATAGCAAAAGGTCGTCTGAAAACCGGAATCGGGATTTCAGACGACCTTTTGATAAGACGGGTGGTTTATTTGTTTTCTGCTTCTTCAAAACCGACGACTTCCAAGCCGAAGCCGGTCAGGCCGGTGAAGGCGGAAGGCTGGCCCAACACACGCAGTTTGCCGACGTTGAGGCCGGCGAGGATTTGCGCGCCGATGCCGTAGCTTTTGCTGTCCCATTTGTAGGCTTGGTTGGCGCCTTTGGGCAGGGTGCGGTCGAGCAGGGTGGCGCCGTCTTCGGTGCGGTGCAGGAGGATGACGACGCCGCTGTCGGCTTGCTGGATGCGCTCAAGGGCTTTGGGCAGCGACCAGGAATGGCGCGGGTTGGCTTGGATGAAGTCCATGACGCTGAAGGGTTCGTGTACGCGAACGAGGGTTTCGGTGTCGGCGGCGGGTTTGCCTTTGACGAGGGCGAGGTGGGTTTCGCCGGAGAGTTTGTCGACGTAAACGTGTTGCTGGAATTCTCCCCACGGGGTTTGTACGGGGGCGTTGCCCATGTCTTCGAGTAGGCTTTCGGTGCGGCTGCGGTATTCGATGAGGTCGGTAATCGTGCCGATTTTGAGGTTGTGTTCTTCGGCGAACTTCATCAGTTCGGGCATACGCGCCATGGTGCCGTCGTCGTTGATGATTTCGCAGATGACGGCAGCGGGGATGAGCCCGTTCATTTGTGCCAAATCGACGCCGGCTTCGGTGTGTCCGGCGCGTACTAGGACGCCGCCTTTTTGCGCACGCAGGGGGAAGATGTGGCCGGGTTGGACGATGTCTTCGGGTTTGGCGGTCGGGGAGACGGCGGTTTGGATGGTCAGGGCGCGGTCGGCGGCGGAAATGCCGGTGGTGATGCCTTGCGCCGCTTCGATGGAAACGGTGAAGTTGGTGCCGTATTGCGCGCCGTTTTTCTGGGTCATCATGGGCAGGCCGAGCCGCTCGACCATGCTGCCTTCCATCGGCAGGCAAACCAGTCCGCGCGCGTGTTTGATCATGAAGTTGATGGCTTCGGGGGTGACGAACTGTGCCGCCATCAGCAAATCGCCTTCGTTTTCGCGGTCTTCCGCGTCGGTGATGATAACCATTTTGCCGGCTTTGATGTCGGCAAGGATTTCGGGGATGGAGGAAATGTGGGGCATGGTGCGTCTTTCTTGATGGTCGGGTTGGGCTGTGGCGTGTTCTTGATCCAGCCACATGGCGGGCATTTGCGCCGCCTGTTCGATTTTGCGGGCTTTTTTCTCGCCGAAGGATTTGTTTTTCAGAAGGGCGGACAATTCGCCTTGGTTGATGGCGATGGCTTCGGCAAAACGGGTTTGCTGGCCGCCGTATTTGTCCGCTATCCATTGCCGCAGGTTGCGGCGGCGCAGGTCGGTGGTGTTCATGATGTGTGGTGTGGCTGAAAGGATGTAGGCGATTGTAGTCTTGTCTTTACCAAAAGGCAAACTGTGTTTGATGGCAGATTTTTATTACTTTTTGGTAATGTTTCGATAGGAGGTCGTCTGAAAAACAAAAATGGCGTTTTCAGACGACCTTTGCTTGAAATCTGAACATTTGAAAGAATATGGGCGTTAAGTTTAATGCAACCGAAAAGGGTCTAACCTAATGAAAATGGTTTACCGATTGATTTTAATATCTGTTTTTTGCGCGCTCGCAGCGGCGGGCGGCTGGTTTTATGTCCAACACCGCAACGACAACGCCCATGAAGCGATTTCGCGCGAAGGCGTTTTGATGCAGATTAAGCAGATGAACCGCTTGGAAAGCACGGCTTTTTACATCGATACCATCATCCGCACCGAGAAAAAAGGCGACTGGCGCAGATTGTGGCAAGACTCGCAAAGCGGTCTGTTTATCGTGCGCGGCAAGGTGTTGGCGGGCTTGGATTTGGACAAACTTCATGCCGACAACGTCAATATCGTGGACGGAAAAGTCCTCATCAGCCTGCCGCCCGTAGAAATCCTCAGCGTCGATTTGGAAAATATCGAGGTGTACGACATCCAAACCGGCTCGTTCAACCTTTTGCCCGTGGATAAGGCGGTATTCAAAACCGTGCAGGACGAAGCCAAAAAACAAGTCCTCGCCAGCGCGTGCAAAGCCCAAATTTTGGATCACGCCAACCGTCAGGCGCAAACGCAGCTTGAAAACCTGTTTGCCCTGACGCAGACGCAGGTATCGGTTTATCCGGCGGCAGTGGGGCAGTGCAACTGAACGCTGGATGACGTTTGACAGCATAATATTGCGAGTGGGTAACCAAAAGTGTATTTGGATTTGCATACCTTTTCCCAATAAGGTGTTTCGGTAGGCGAGACTTTTTGAGAAAATACATTGCCTTTTGCAAGGTATTTGAAGAATTCATTTTTTTACATAACAAACAAATTTAAAGGAACACTGGTGAAACGTGTCTTTCTGTTTCTCGTAACCAATATCGCGGTTTTAGTCGTCATCCGGATTGTTTTGGCAGTCCTCGGTATCAACAGTACGGACCAAGTCGGCAGCCTGCTGGCGTATTCTGCCGTCGTCGGCTTTACCGGTTCGATTATTTCTTTGCTCATGTCCAAAACCATCGCTAAAAACTCGGTGGGTGCGGAAGTTATCGTTCAACCGCGCAGCGAAGAAGAAGCATGGCTTTTGGCAACTGTTGAAGCGCAGGCCCGTCAATGGAGTCTCAAAACTCCTGAGGTAGCGATTTATCATTCTCCTGAGCCGAATGCTTTTGCAACCGGCGCGACACGCAACAGCTCCTTAGTCGCCGTCAGTACCGGCCTTCTCGATCATATGACCCGGGACGAAGTCGAAGCGGTTTTGGCGCACGAGATGGCGCACGTCGGCAACGGTGATATGGTTACGTTGACGCTGATACAGGGTGTCGTCAATACGTTTGTGGTTTTCTTGGCACGCGTCGTTTCCGGCATGATTGCCCGCAATAACGACGGCAGCACTTCGCAAGGCACATATTTTATGGTGAGCATGGTGTTGCAGATTGTGTTCGGCTTTTTGGCAAGCATCGTCGTCATGTGGTTCAGCCGTCAGCGCGAATACCGTGCGGATGCGGGTGCCGCCAAGTTGGTTGGTGCGCATAAAATGATTGCCGCGCTGCAACGTTTGAAAGGCAGCACGAGTGATTTGCCCGAGCAGATGAATGCGATGGGTATTGCCAGCGATGCCAAAGATTCCCTGCTGAGTACGCACCCTTCGTTGGATAACCGCATTGCGCGCTTGAAAAATCTGTAATGCGAAAAAACAAAAGGTCGTCTGAAACTAAATTTGGTTTCAGACGACCTTTTTCATGAGTGTTTCGGATAGACGGCCGCAGTATGGGGGCGATACAATAGCATCCCTTTTCAGAGAGCTATAACAATGAATATCTTGATTTCCAATGACGACGGGTACTCTTCGCAGGGCATAGCCATTTTGGCGAGGGTAGCGGCGGAGTTTGCCAATGTCCGCATCGTTGCCCCAGAACGCGACCGAAGCGGCGTCAGCAATTCTTTGACGCTCGACCGCCCTTTGCAAATGAAGCAGGCGGCAAACGGGTTTTATTATGTTGACGGTACACCCACCGACTGTATTCATGTGGGTTGCCATGTGCTTTCGGATTTTAAACCCGATTTGGTTCTTTCAGGCATCAATAATGGTGCGAACATGGGAGACGATACGCTTTATTCGGGAACGGTTGCCGCAGCGACCGAAGCCTTCCTGATGGGCATTCCTGCCGTTGCGTTGTCTTTGAACGATACGCGGGGGCGTTATTGGCAGACGGCAGAACAGGCCGCTTGGATGATATTGGAGCGGTTGTTGAAAAATCCTCCTAAAACGCCTGTCCTTTGGAACATCAATATTCCCGCCGTACCGCCGGATGCGGTACAAGGTATCAAAACAACGCGGTTGGGGCGGCGGCATCATGAGCAAAGCGTTATCCCGATGAAGAATCCCCGCGGTGAGTCTATTTATTGGATAGGTCCCGTCGGCGATATTTCTGATCGGGAGCAAGGTACGGATTTCGGGGAGTGTGAGGCGGGCTTTATCACGGTTACACCGCTGCAAATCGATTTGACTTCCTACCGCCATATGGATGCAGTCAGCGGATTTTGGCAGGACGGTAAAGAGGGATAAGCACACAGATTTCTGTTTTTTTGCCGAGTGTTTTCAGACGATCTTTTTGTTCTGAAACAGGCGCGGCAAGCCGATTTTAACAGTCCCTAACCGCCCCGATACTTGAGGGGCGGGCTTATTTTTATTATGATATGCACCAATCAAGACAATAACCCCGATATAAAGGTCATCGATTATGTTGAAAAAAACCGCATTTTATGCCGCTTTCGCCCTGACATTGGGCGCATGTACCAGCCAGCAACCCGCCCCCGTCGTCGTCGGTAATGCCGGTTCCAGTACTTCTTCCAATCCTTATGGTGCGACCCCTTACGGCACAAATGCGCCGGCAGCCAACGATGCCCCTTATACTCCTCCTTCCGCTCCCGCTGTCAACAACAGCTATACGCCTCCTGTTTCCGGTGGTGCCTATGTTCCGTCCTATGCTCCGGTTGACATCAATGCAGCAACGCATACTGTCGTCCGTGGCGATACCGTTTACAATATTTCCAAACGCTACCATATTACCCAAGACAATCTGCGTGAATGGAATGGTTTGACTGACAACAACATCAGCGTCGGACAAAATCTGCGCGTCAAACCGGCCGGTTATACTGCCCCTGCTTCGACTGCGGCAGCCAAACCGTCATATTCTGCACCTGCACCCGTTGCCAAGCCTGCTCCCGCACCTCTCAATACGCCGACAGTTGCTACCGGTGCAACCCGTACAGTCAGCGGCATTACATGGCAACGTCCGACCAACGGTAACGTTCTTGCCAACTTTGGCGGCAGCAATAAAGGCGTGGACATCGGCGGTAATGCTGGTCAGCCCGTCGTAGCTGCCGCAGACGGTAAAGTAGTTTATGCAGGCTCGGGTTTGCGCGGTTATGGCAACCTTGTCATCATCCAACACAACTCTTCATTCTTGAGCGCATACGGACACAACCAACGTCTGCTCGTCAATGAAGGACAAAATGTCAAACGCGGACAAACCATTGCACAAATGGGTAATACCGATGCCAACCGTACTCAACTTCACTTCGAAGTCCGTCAGAACGGCAAACCGGTCAATCCTGCCACTTATATTGCATTCTGATGAACAAATTGAAGGCCGCCCGATTATTCGGGCGGCCTTTTAAATTAAATCCGTTAGGTCTCCCTGTTTCAACAATGATTGTACCTGTACTGGTAATTTATCAAAGGGGCTGTTTGAGTAGAACTTTATACCGATATGCTGCCCTAAATATTGGTTTTCAAGAATATATACTGTGAAAACGGCCATATGTATGTTCTTAATTTTTGAAAATGTAAAAATAGAAAAGGAGCGATGATGAAACAATATACCTTAGATCCCAAAGCCTTGTTGGGCGGGGTGATCAGCAGTGATACTGATCAGGAAATCGTCCAGCTTTCTTTGCAGAAAGACAATGAAATTCCGCCCTATGAAGCCGAAGCGATTATTTTGTTGATTGTGTTGAATGGTAGTGCGCAAATCTCGACGTCGTCTGAAACTTTACATACCGAAGGCCTGCAAATCGTCCGGATCGAACCCGGCGAGACACACAGTATCCGTGCGCTTGAAGATTATACGAATATCTTGGTGATTAAGCAGTTGACTTACGTTGCGGGCTTAAACAAAAAATTGCGTTTCGGAAAATGTTGCCTGTGAAAATTTTTGCAGTATGGCGGTACTGCTGCGGTAAGTTTGGTGATTCCCATAAAGAACCAGATAGTAGGCGATGTACTGTACAAAGGTCGTCTGAAGAACAGATAAGGTTTTCAGACGACCTTCATCCATAGCGTTTAAACAGGAATCCCCATGCGTACCCTGAAAAACATTCTGACCCTGATGCTCAAAGAGTTCCGCAGCGTGCTGACTGATCCGGTGCTGATGGTGCTGATTGGGTATATCTTTACAGCCACGATTTATCAGATGGCGCAGGTGGGCGCGGATTTGAAAAATGCCACCGTCGGCATCATCGACCAAGACCGTTCGGTTTTGTCCATGCGTATCCGCGATGCCGTGCAACATCCGTTTTTCAAACTGGTAGAGGACGTGCGGCGCGAGGATTCGGACGAATTGATGGATAAGGGCGAGTTCACCTTTATTTTGGAAGTGCCGCCCAATTTTCAGCGCGACATGGCGGCGGGGCGCAATCCTGATTTGCAGCTTTTGGTTGATGCGACGTCGATGACGCAGGCGGGGGTGGGCGCTTCGTATCTTTCGCAAATTATCAACCGCGAAATTTACGAATTCACCGGCGTGACGCGGCCGGAGTTAATCAGCCCCGTCATCAATACTTATTACAATCCCAACGGCGAAAGCGCGTGGTTCATGCCGACTTCGCAAATCGGATCGATGTCGTGTATGTTGCTGATTTTATTGACGGGGGCAGCGGTTATCCGCGAACGCGAACGCGGTACAATCGAGCATTTGCTGGTGATGCCGGTCAATGCGTTCGAACTGATGATGGGCAAAGTGCTGGCAAATGCCGCCGTGATTTGGGTGGCGGCACTGTCGTCGCTGTGGTTTATCGTGCATTTGAGCATAGGCGTGCCGCTCATCGGTTCGGTGCCGCTTTATGCGGTAGGGTTGGCGTTGTTCCTGTTTTCGGTGGCGTCGCTGGGCATCATGATTGCCACGTTCGCATCGACGATGGGGCAGTTCGGTATGCTGATGCTGCCGGTGTATATCGTGATGAACCTGTTTGCCGGCGGCGCATCCCCGCGCAGCAACATGCCGCACACGGCGCAACTGATCAGCGAATATTGGCCGCTGACGCAGTTTGTGAAATTCTCGCAAGACATCCTGTTCCGCGGCGCGGGGATTGAAATCGTCTGGGGACATATGTTGATCATGGGCTGTATCGGCGTAGGATTCTTATGGCTGGCATTGTTGCGGTTTCAAGGGATGCTGGAGAGGCAGGGTTGATGAAGTCATCACGCCAACGATCGCTAAAAAGCGAACCTGACAGCACGCTGCCCTCTCCCTAACCCTCTCTCACGGGAGGGAGATTGAGGATGCTGAAACCCAACCGTGTTTTGGATTTTCGGCCAATTTTGTCCCTTCTCCCCGCGGGAGGGGGAGTTGAGGATACCGAACCTCAGCCACTTTGGGATTTCAGCCAATTTTGCCCCCTCTCCCCGTGGGAGTGGGGGGGGGAGAGGGCGGTAAGCCGCAGGCTTACATTCAGGTTTCTAGGTTTCGCAAAAAATCTTCTGAAAGGTCGTCTGAAAGGTTGCCCCGTCAAGAGGCTGCGCACTCTGAAAACGAGCGAAACAAATTTCGCCAAAACGGAACGCTAAAACCTTTTCAAAAAGGAAAATACGATGAAATTCAATCAAATTCATTTATGGTGTATTGCTGCGGCCTTGACGCTTGCTGCCTGCAAAAATACTGAAGTTCCGTTAAACAGTCAGGTTCAATTACCCCAGGCGTTTACGCAGGACGCGGCAGCGAAGGGCGATACGGACATCGTGGCGTGGTGGCAGCAGTGGAACGATCCGGTGTTAAGCGGATTAATCGCGCAGGGTTTGACGCAGGGGCATGATGTGAAAATTGCCGTCAGCCGTCTGAACGAAGCCCGTGCCGTGGCGGGGGCGGCACGTGCTGATTTGGGGCCGACCGTCGGACTGAGCGGCAAGGCAATGGCGAATTATAGTCAAATGGATAACCCGCTTGACAGCAATGCCAGAGTGTTGCTCTCGCGTTATCCGCAGACTGCGTCTTTAAACGACGACACCATCGATTCCCAAAGCACCAGCCTATACGGCGGACTGACCGCTTCGTGGGAGCCGGATATTTTCGGCAAGAAACGCAGCGATGCCGATGCCGCACGTTATGCTGCACTCGGACAACAAGAGCTGGCGTACGGCGCGCAAATGCTGGTGGCGGGCGATATTGCCGACAATTATTTCAAAGCGCGTGCGGCTCAAGGTCGTCTGAAAACCGCCGACCAAACCGTTGCCACCTTGCGGCGTATGGTGCGCTACATCGAAGGGCGTTTTAAGGTGGGACATGTCAGCGGCTATGAAGTGAACGAGGCGAAAGTGCAACTGACCGCAGCGGAAGCCAAACGCGCCACGATAGGGGCGGAATACGCCGCTTATGTGCGCAGTATCGCCGTTTTGACCGGTAACGTGCCGCAGACGTTTACGCTGCCCGAATCGTCTGTCGATGCGTTGGCGCGCCAACCCTCCGCACCAAGCGGGCAGACGCCGCAAGGCTTGCTGGAACGCCGCCCCGACCTGCGCGCGCAGGCGGCTCAAGTCAATGCCTATGCCGCCAAATTCGCCAGTGCCAAAGCCGATTTGCTGCCGCGCTTCACCATCAGCTTTATGGGGCAGGGCGGACGTATCGGTGTGGACGGTGACCGTTCGCTGACCGGCTGGGCAAGTTTGCTGTCGGTGGGCATACAGACGCCGCTGTTCACCAACGGCCGCATCAAGGCCAATATCAAAGCCGCCGACGCGCGTCTTCAGACGGCATTGCTGGAATACGACAAACGGCTCCTGACCGCGTTGGGCGAAGTGGACAGCGCATATCAAGGCGTGGAATCGTTAAGCCGCCAAACCGAACTGCTGCAAACCGCCCATAAGCAGGCGGTACGCCATGCTGCCGATACGGAAAAAATGTTCCGCAACGGCTACAAAACGCTGGATGTTGCCCTCAAAGCCCATATCGCCGAAGGCCAAATGCAGGAAAACCTGATTGCGGCGCGGCTGGCAAGGGCGCAGATGCTGGTGTCGCTGTATAAGGCATTGGGCGGCGGCTGGTCGAAATAAAGAAGCAAAAAGGTCGTCTGAAAAATTTCAGACGACCTTTTCAAGCTGATGACTATTGTTCTCTATCCGGCAACAGTATATTCAAAATAATGGCCAATATTGCGCACAAGCCCACTCCGGCAAAGCTCAACGTACCGATTTTGATGACCATACCGCCGATACCTGTCGTCAACACAGAGCTGACGATAACTAGATTTTTAGGCAGCATCAAATCAACCTTCGAATCAATCAGCGTTTTCACACCCAAAGATGCAATCGTACCGAACAAAAGCAGCATAATGCCGCCCATGACAGGCATCGGGATGGAAGCTAAAAACGCATTGAATTTACCGAAAAACGCCATTGCAATGGCAAAAATCGCCGCCCAAGTCATGATGACAGGATTGCTGTTTTTCGTAATCATCACCGCGCCCGTAACCTCGCCGTAAGTCGTTACCGGAGGTCCGCCGATCAAACCGGCTACGCATACCCCTAAGCCGTCGCCTGCCAGCGTCTTATCCAAACCCGGATCTTTCGTATAGTTTTGACCGGTAACATTTCCAATAGCCATGATACCGCCGATATGCTCGATGGCAGGTGCAATCGCCACCGGCAGCATAAACAATGCAGCCTGCCAGTTGACTTGCGGCGTTTCAAAATGAGGCACTGCAAACCAAGGCGCATTGACGATGGCGGCAGTATCTACCAAGCCCATTATCAAAGCTAATGTGTAGCCCGAGGCCACACCGATTAAAATCGGCACCAGTTTCATCATGCGGCTGCCGAAAACCGACACCAGGACCGTTACCGAAAAAGTAAAACCCGACAAAATCAACGAGTCTGCATAATCAATTACCTGTTTGCCGTCAGCCTGCCCCATAGCCATACTGCTTGCCGCAGCGGCTACCGACAAACCGATCACCATAATTACCGGCCCGATGACTACCGGCGGCAGCAAGCGGTGAACCGCCGCCAGCCCTCGCCACCTGATTAAGCCGGCGAATACAAAATACATAAAACCGGCCGCAAACAGGCCAAACATCGTTGAAGGCAGACCCCATTCACCAATCGAGTAAATAATCGGTGCAATAAAAGCAAATGAAGAACCCAAAAAAATCGGCACCTTACGCCGAGTAACCAATTGGAACAACAATGTCCCAATCCCCGCGCCCAACAATGCCAGTGCAGGGTTCAACCCCGTCAGAAGCGGTACAAGCACCATCGCACCGAACGCCACAAACAAAATCTGCGCACCCGAAACCGCCAATTTAAGCTGATTCATCCGAAACCTCGTATATTCGATTCAAACGGCGGGAATTATACTGTCTAGGCAGCCGGATGAACATTAATTTAACGCGGATTCAGGATAAAAAACAGATTGATAAATGGAAATATCCGATTTTGCAGCACCATTATTTACTTAATATATAACCACCCTGCTTATAGTTGATACACGAAAAAATCGATGCACAGCGAGAATGGTTTTAAGTCAGCAATCACTGTATGCGATGAAATGGCAGACTGAAACTTGTCCTAATTATGTATCTATTTCTGTATGCCATTATTAAAATGGAAGCAGAAATCTGTACATCGTCTTAAATGCTATCAACGGTTATCAAATTTACAAAATTTATCAAAATTAGGTTATAGATGGTAGTATTAAAATATCATACAAGAATGAAATTATAATTAAAATAATAGTTTTATATACAATCAATAATTATATTTAAACAAATAAAACAATGTATTAAGAAATTTTATCAAATATAAAAAGGTCGTCTGAAAAATATTCAGGCGATTTTTTTGTTATGTTTACAGTTGTAATGATACGTTTGTTTGAATTAAATACCGTTTATTTGAAATGAATTGCTGGTTTATGAGAATATGGTATTTTTACAGGAATCAGAAATTGATAATGGATTTTATTTCAGCTGGCCTGATTAATCAGAAATCTATTACAGGAAGGAGTAAAAGTGGAATGTGGAAAAGATAGGGTATTAAAGAAGCTATCAGCTCTAATAGCAGTTTTGGGTTCATTTGCATTGGCAGCTTGTTATCCATCTTCAGAAAATAAGGAGGAAGTAAAAATGGACAATGAGATACCCATAACAGGCTTTGAAAGAAATATTAAAATTGATTTGGATGGGACGCTGCTGAGCGTACCTTACGGTTATTTGGCAGGTTCGTCCCGAGATTCGGCAACAAGATGGATGTCGGACGAGGAAAAAATCTATAAGGGTGGTAGGTTTGATATTTACGTCCATGCCAAACGCAAAGGAGATTCTTGGATTTTAGAGCCGTTTAATCGGGAAAATAAAGATAAATTTGTTAAGGCATTGAAGGATGGTTCGTTCGATATAACTGAAATTACATTGCAAAAAGGTTGTAATTTAAAATTAGATAGTTTTATAAAATTATTAGATCATATGAAAATAGATAAGCAAAAATCCTATTTTAAGGATTATGTAATGTATGAAAATATGATTGAATTCCCCTTTCATCATGAGATTAATTATCTTAGAGAAGGTAATAATCCTGTCAGTATTACTGTAAGAGAATATAGGAAAAAAGGAGGACTCCAATATTTTTCTTCTTCTGTAAATGCTTGCATGAATGGAATCTCCATTAGCTATTATCCTTATTTGTATAAAGATAATTTAATACAACCAACTCAAAAGGATTTGGTTGATTATCATCAAAAGGTTGAAGAACTGATTAGTAGTTTTATTAAATAAGATTATTTTGAATAAATTTAATGTCTTGGAGATTTAATTATGACAGTATTGAATCAGCAACAATAAGCGGAACTAAAATGTTCTGTCAATAGAGAAGATTATTATGGTGGAGACATTTGCAAAAATATTATGTTAACGAAATTTGATGCATAAGAATGATTAAATTTAAATCAGGACAAGGCGACGAAGCTGCAGACAGTACAGATAGTACGACAAGGCGAGGCAACGCCGTACTGGTTTAAATTTAATCCACTATACTAAAAAATTTTCAATTGGCTAAAACTTTTCTGATATTGAGAAAAAAGTAGAAGAAATCAGGGAAGTTCCTCATTTTAAGGATAGCATTGAGCATAAAATTTTAATAACTTATATTATTGCAAAAGTCTCTATTGAACTTTTAGCCAAACTTTTATTTACTACTTCTTTTCATATATAAGCTAAACATGAAATTTAAATTTTACATTATTTCTTTATTTTTCTCGTTATTTTGCATTCTTTTGGCAGGTATTTTTATTGCTCCCTATGGCTTGAATTTTAAAGGTGAGGAGCAATCCTTCAATGAGGCAACAATGCTGATTTCCTCCCCTAATAGAGGAGAAAGAAAGATTAAGCTTGAAACAGGATTAAGATCATACTGGCTATCTTGTTACGGACTTGATGATTTATGTAAAATAGAAAATATAAATAAAAGATTTCCTATAAAAAATGTAAAAATATTATTATCAAGTCCTAATGAAACAAACTTTTTAAATGGCGTTTTAGTTTCGTATTATAAAAATGATATATTTTACTTAAACAAAAAAATAACGAAGGATGTGAATTTACTTGCAATATTAGCTTCTAACTCAGTATTTTGTTTAAAGTTGGCAGTTTTCTTTTTATTACTTTCTCTTTTCTTTTTCATTAAAAGGATTTAATCAAGGCGCGTTATTCAGAAGGTGCGGCATTTGGGTGGTCAGAACAAGACGGCTGATTCCTCGATAAATTCAGCAGTTTCTACAAAATCAGGGGATGGGGCTGGCAAAATTTAAGCGTTATTAGCGAATGACATAAATTCCTTTTAGTCTGGGTTGTCTGCCCGGAAAGGACTGTGTAGAGATGTTCTATCCGAGTTTGCTATATAATCGCGCCATCTTTGATGAACAAACATCGTCTGAAAGAACGTCTTAATTTTCAGACGACCTAAAATAAAACCGACATACAAAGGAGCAGAACCATGTTTCACAGCATCAATGCCTATACCGGCGAAACCCTTTGCCGCCGTCCTGCGCAGAGTTATGCTGAATTTTCACAAGAATTGGCAGCGTTGAAGGTGCGCCAGCAGGTGTTTGCGCGGTTGGGTGTAACCGGGCGGACTGCTTTGCTGCAAGCTTTTGCCGAGCGTTTGGCGCAAAACAAGGAGCGGCTTGCGGAAATGGTTTGCGAAGAAGTTGGACGCTGCCTGCATGAATGCTGTGCCGAACTGGATAAATCCGTCGAGCTCATCCGATATTACGTCCGCCTTGCCCCCGAGTTGCTGGCGCACAAAACTATCGCTACGCAGGCAAGTCTCAGTCAGGTGCGTTTTGAGCCGTTGGGTGTTGTGCTTGCCGTCATGCCGTGGAACTATCCTGTCTGGCAGGTTTTGCGTTTTGCCGTTCCTGCCTTGTGTGCGGGAAATGCTTGTGCCGTCAAACCTGCGCCCAGCGTGGCGCGGGTCAGCGCTGCGCTGTTGGAACTGGTTTCAGACGACCTCCCGTTGATTGGTGCGTGGCTGGACAACGACGATACGTTGAAAGCCATTGAAGACACTGATGCGATGGCGTTTACCGGCTCGACACAGACCGGCCGCCTGCTCGCCGCCCATGCGGGAATGTACCTCAAAAAAACCGTCCTCGAACTTGGCGGCAGCAACCCCTTCATCGTCATGCCCGATGCGGATCTCGAACGCGCCGCCGTCGAAGCCTGTTATTCGCGTTTCCGCGACGCGGGTCAGTCTTGCAACGCAGCCAAACGAATCGTCGTAACCGAAGCCGTTGCCGACCGCTTCATCCCCCTGTTTCTTGCCGAATGCGCCAAATTGCAAACGGGCAATCCCAAAGACCCTGCAACCACGCTTGCCCCGCTGCACCGCGAAGACTTGCGCGCAAACGTACACGCTCAGGTACAGGACGCAGTCGCAAACGGCGCGCAGGTTTTGACGGGCGGTTTCATTCCTGAAGGAAAGGGCTGGTTTTACCCTGCCACCGTGTTGGACAAAGTGAATCCCGACTGCCGCGTTTGGAATGAGGAGGTTTTCGGGCCGGTCGCCATGATTTTGCGGGCGAAGGACGAGGAACACGCCGTCGCCCTTGCCAACGATACGCCCTACGGACTGGGCGCCAGTATCTATACCGCCGATACCCGCCGCGCTTGGGCGTTTGCCGAAAAAATCCAAGCAGGCTCGGTGTTTATCAACCGCCACACCAGCAGCGACCTGCGCCTTCCCTTTGGCGGCGTCAAGGCATCAGGTTACGGACGGGAATTGTCTGAATTCGGGTTGTATGAATTTGTGAACGTGAAAACGTATTGGCAGAAATAAGGAAGGATTGAAAAAGGTCGTCTGAAAATGCTGGGATTGTCTATGTTGCGTTTTCAGATGACCTTCTTTTTGTTGAAGCGGCGGTTTGTTTTTCTCAATATTCTCAGTAGGAGTGATGTAATTGGAAATTTCCGATTATTGAATAAGGATTTTCATCTGCCCGGAATAGCGGGATCTTTTTCATAAGGTCGTCTGAAAACCTATTTCAGACGACCTTCAAAGTCTCTTCACCGACATCACCGTATTTCTTTGGCTGCCTCTTGCTCCGCTTTATAACGGCGCAGGTAGGCAAGCGCAGCAGCTTTTTCTTCTTCGTTGCCATATTTGACATCGCGTTGGGCACGGCGCAATTCGGCGCGCTCTTTGGCTTCTTCGATTTGCCGGTTTTTGAATGCTTCACGGTTGTCGGATGCAACCAGCTTGTCTTGTTGGGATTGTGCTTTCGCCATGGCTTTGGCAATCAAATCCATAGGATTGAAAGCAGGTTTGGACGCAGCTTTGGTTTCGGCTTGAATTTGCGCCTGCTTGGCTTTAACAGCGGCTTCGCGCTCGGCAAGCATGGCTTTGCGTTCCGCCTCGTCGCGCGCTTTGCGTTCGGTGTGCCAATCAAAGCGGCTTTGCGCGTGTTCGGCGGCGGCGAAACGCGCTTCGGAAGAACGGCTCAGGCTGCGTGCGGCGGGGAGGTATTCCTGTTCGGAAGGTATCATGTCGATACAATCCACCGGACAAGGCGGGAGACAGAGTCCGCAGCCTGTGCATTCGTCGCTGATGACAGTGTGCATAAACTTGCTTGCGCCCATAATCGCATCGACAGGGCAAGCGCGGATGCAGGCGGTACAGCCGATACAGGCGGCTTCGTCTATCAAGGCGACGGCTTTGGGCTGCGTTTTGACCGGCGCAACGCGCGGCTTGCCTAATAAGGCAGCAATATCGACCATCACCGCCTCTCCTCCGGGTGCGCACAGATTAACAGGCGCATCCTCGTGCAACAAAGCTTGTGCATAAGGCAGGCAGCCTTGATAGCCGCATTCTCGGCACTGAGTTTGCGGCAGCAGGCGGTTGATGGCTTGAAGGTCGGTCAGCATGGCGGATAGAGTCAAAATCGAAAAGGCGTATTTTATCGGGAAACGAAGTATAGGGGAATAAAGGGTTTGAAAATAAAAGAGATTCTTCTATCGTTTTGCAGCAAATTCAAGTAGGAATGTGAATGATGTTATAAGTATCCTGTATTTGAACCTCATACGGTGTGGCGGGCAGGAACGTGGATATGGAAGGTCGTCTGAAAATCCCGATTTCAGGTTTTCAGACGACCTTTGGTATTGGAACGTTCAAGGCAGTTTGGGTCTGACTTTGACGCTCAAGGGCAAGTGGTCGGAGAGGCGTTGCCAGTTTTTGCCGTTGTGGATTTGGGAGTCTAGGACTTCCAAGTTGCGGGTATAGACGCGGTCGAGGCTGAGGACGGGCAGGCGGGCGGGGAAGGTTTTGGGGCGTTTGCCGTTGCTGTCCACGAATACTTCGTTCAGGTTCAAGGCGTTGCCTAAGGACAGGGCGGATTTTTGCCGCCAGTCGTTGAAATCGCCGGCGAGAATCAGCGGGCTTTGCGGGTCGATGTGATGCACGACGTATTCGAAGATGGCGCGATATTGTTTGGCGCGGTCGGGTTCTCGCAGGTTGAGGTGGGCGCAGAGGCAGACGAGCGGGGTTTCCCAGCCTTCGGGCAGGACTTCGCAATGGAGTACGCCGCGCTGTTCGAGTTTGTTGACGCTGATGTTGAGGTTGTGGCGGGTTTCCAGCGGCAGGCGGCTGAGGATGGCGTTGCCGTGGTGGCGCTGCGGGTATACGGCGTTTTTGCCGTAGCTGCGGTTGTAGGAAAGGCGGTCGCCGAGGATATCGTAATGCGGTTTTTCGGGAAAATCGGGCAGCCTGCTGCTGCGGGTCAGGTGTTGACCTTGCACTTCCTGTAAAAACAGGACATCCGAGCCTATGCCGCGAAGCTCTTCCGCCATGCTGTCCACTTGGACTTTGCGGTTGAGCGCGGACATGCCTTTGTGCATGTTGTATGAGGTGATGGTAATCGGGCGGGGGGACATGATGTGTAACCGTAGTGTGTGAGTAGTTTGTCGTTGTATTAATAGTATAACACTGCAAGTGTTTGGTTTCAGTAAAGATTTGATGGTTGAACGGCTGCTTGAAGGTAAAACGTCGTCTGAAAGGTTTCAGACGACGTTTGAGGGGGGACAAGCGCAAAACGGTTTATTTTATGAACTCGTCCATGCCGTCTTCGCAGCGGATTTTTTGTTCGGACAGCGTGGCTTTGAGCAGGGCGTCGTTTTGCGGCAGGGCGTCGCGTTCGGCTTCGTGGTGCCAGAGGTGGTAGGCGATGCCGGCAAATTTGAGGTTATGGCGTTTCATGCCGTTATGGAAGAGGCGGGCGACGAACTCGCTGTCTTCGCGTCCCCAGCCGACAAAGCGGTTGTCGAAGCCGTTGACGGCCAGCGCATCGCTGCGGAAAAAGCCCATATTGCAGGTTTTGATGCCTTTGTGTTTGCGGCTGCTTTGTCTGCCGATCAGGGCGGACAGGCTGCGGCAGCGCAGGGCGGAGAGGCGTTTTTCTATGCCTTGGCTGAACGCGGACAAATCGGGCAATTCGCCGGAATCTAAAATTTCCTGGGTGCGGCTTTGGGTCAGGATGACGCGCGAACCCTGTATCAGCCTGCCTTTGCGTGCGAGCTTGAGATGGTCGGCGATGAAGGACGGGTCGAGTATCATGTCGCCGTCGATAAGGATGATGTAGTCGCTTTTTGCCTGCGCTAGCGCGCGGTTGCGTGATTCGGCGGCACGGAAGCCGTCGTCCGGCCGCCAAGAATGTTTGACGGGGATGTCGGTATGGCTGCGGATGAACTCGACGACTTCGGCGGTGTCTTGGCGCGAACCGTCGTCCGCGACGATGATTTCGTCGGGCAGGCGGGTTTGCGCGAGTGCGGATTTCAAAACCAGCTCCAGCGCGTCGGGACGGTTGTAGGTGGTAATAATCAAGGCGACGCTGATATTGCGGTTGCGCTCGTAAAGTTTGACATATTTGTAGTACGAACCTTGCGCATTGGCGATGGAAATGGTCAAGCCGTCCGCGCCGTAGGCGAAACCGCGTTTGAGCAGGTAGTTTTTGACAAACGATACGCTGCCGTGCAACAGGGCTTTGAAGGGTGAGCTGTCTTTTTTGTAGCGGTTTTCTTCGGCGTAGAGCGAGCTGTATTGCTGCATTTTTTGAATCAGCCCTTCGGCGTTTTCGAAGGAATAGTGTTTCAGACGACCTTCGAGCGGACGGACGTTTGCATCGGGCGGCAAAATCAGCGATTCATGCACCTGGCGGTCGGAAAAACGGGTAAAACGGCGGTGGTAAAGGCGCGGGATAATGTCGGGATGCCAGCCGCAGGCTTTGATCAGGCGGCCGTTGTAGTGGTTTAGGCGCGAGAGCGAGAAGATGTTTTGTTCTTTGTTTTCCGCCACGGCTTTGCGGATGGCGGCAATCAGTTCGCTATCTGCCACTTCGTCGCTGTCTATGCTGAAGATCCAATTGTTTTGCGCGAGGCGGGCGGCGAGGTTTTTCATCGGACCGAAGCCGATGAAGTCGTATTTGTAATAACTGACGTTGGTGAAGCGTTCGGCGATTTCGAAGGTACGGTCGGTCGAGCCGTTGTCGAGCAGCAATACTTCGTCGAAGTCTTGAAGCGCGGTCAAAACTTCGTGCAGATAGCGTTCCGAGTTTTTGACCAACATGGCTGCTGTGGCGGGAATTTTCGGGTTCATGATGAGGTCGTCTGAAAAGGGGCGTCTGAAAAATCAAAATCGGGAAATCAAGGCAGTTCGGCAATGGCGGCGGTCAGTTCTTCAAACATACGGTCGGCATCGACTTCGGTTATCCAAAGCGCATTGGGCGCTTTGCCGGTCGTGCCGTGCCAATCGACGGCGCACGCGCCGGTGGACAGTCCGCTTTGCGTCTCCACATCCACACGGCACATCCTGCCTGAAAACAATTCGGGGAACACGGCGCAGATGACGGCGCAAGGGTCGTGCAGCGGGCCGCCTTCCAAGCCAAACTGCTGAATGTCGAAACGTTCGTAACTTTGCAAAATATCCGCCAAACGGCTGCCGTTGGCGTTTTTCAGACGACGTAAGCGGTTCATGCGTTCGGAAGTGATTTGCGCCTTGTGGGTAACGTCCAGCGGCAAAACCGTAATCGGTGCACCGCTTTGCAGCACGATTTGCGCCGCGTGCGGGTCGGTGAAGAAATTGAATTCGGCGGCAGGCGTCATGTTGCCCGCTTCAAAATAATTGCCGCCCATCAAGACAATGCGTTTGATGGCGCGGACGGCTTCCGGCGCGATGCTCAACGCCAGCGCGATATTGGTCAGCGGACCTATCGGGCACAAAGTCATCGAAGCGTCTTCGGCGCGGCTCAAAGTTTCCACCAAATATGCAACCGCGTGCTGCTTTTGCAAAGGACAGCGCGGCTCGTGCAACGCCGTACCGTCCAAGCCCGTTTTGCCGTGTACCGCTTCCGCCGTCTCCAGCTCGCGCAATAAAGGTTTGACTGCACCGGCGTAAACGGGGAAATCTTTCTCGCCCGCCCAATCGCAGACGATGCGCGCGTTTTTTGCCGCTAAATCTATGCCGACATTGCCGGCGACGACGGTCATGCCCAAAAAATCGACCAAGCCGCGCCGTGCCAGACCGTGTGCCGCCAAAATGGCCGCAGCATCGTCCTGACCGGGGTCGGTATCGATAATCAAACGGATTTTTTCGTTCATCGCCATCGCTTGCGCCGTCTATGTGGAAAGCGTGTATTTTAACCGATATACCGCTACAATACGCATTTCCTTTTTTCAGACGACCTCCTCCGATATGCAGCTTATCCTTGCGCCCATGCAGGGGCTGGTGGACGATGTGATGCGCGATTTGCTGACCCGTATCGGCGGCTACGACGAATGCGTCAGCGAGTTCGTCCGCATTACCCACACTGTCCATTCCCGTTCCACCTGGCTCAAATACGCCCCCGAAATCGCCAACGGCAACAAGACCCCCGCCGGCACGCCCTGTACCGTCCAGCTTTTGGGCAGCGATGCCGACAATATGGCAGTCAACGCCTTGGAAGCCGTCTGCTTCGGCGCGGACAAAATCGACCTCAATTTCGGCTGTCCCGCCCCCACGGTCAACAAACACAAAGGCGGCGCCGTCCTGCTCAAAGAGCCCGACCTCATCCACCATATCGTCAAAACCTTGCGCCAACGCCTGCCCGAACACATCCCGCTTACCGGCAAAATGCGGCTCGGTTACGAAGACAAAAGCCTCGCGCTCGAATGTGCCGCCGCCATCGCCGAAGGCGGGGCCTGCGCCCTGACCGTACACGCGCGCACCAAAGTCGAAGGCTACGAACCACCCGCGCATTGGGAATGGATACGCAAAATCCGCGAACACGTCGCCATCCCCGTAACCGCCAACGGCGACGTGTTCAGCCTCAAAGACTATATCGGTATTAAAGAGATGACGGGCTGCAACAGCGTCATGCTCGGCCGCGGCGCCGTCATCCGCCCCGATTTGGCGCGCCAAATTAAACAATACGAAAACGGCGAAACCGTCCGCGATACCGATTTCGCCGAAGTTTCGGTGTGGATAAACCAATTTTTCCATTTGTGTCTCGCCAAAGAAGCGAACAACAAATACCCCGTCGCCCGCCTGAAACAATGGCTGGGCATGATGAAGAAAGAATTTGGAGAAGCGCAGGAATTGTTTGACGCGGTAAGGGCGGTCAAAGACGCGGAAGAAGTCGCGCGGATTTTGGCGGCGTTTGAAGACAAGATGAATGCCTGATAATGATGAGGTCGTCTGAAAGTTTTCAGACGACCTTTAAACCCATCGCCTAAGGCGGAATAAAATAAAAACAGGACGTTTCTAAGCCGTTATAGTGGATTAAATTTAAATCAGGAC